>JAQGMU010000518.1 GCA_028292195.1 Ramlibacter sp.
ATCCTTGGGCTATCCACGTGCCCATCACGTCTGTGGCACGTTTCCCCTCTCGAAGAAGCACGAGCGAGTCGCCGACTTGGAACGTGTAAGGCGCAGGGCTAGCAAACCGGAGCGTGTCCTGCCAAAAGCGCGCACCCGCATCTAGGTCAGAGACCCTCAACTCCACTGCAAGACCCACGACCCCCTCGAATCCCGGTGGAACTAGAACCAGTCGATTTCCATCTGGATCGCTCAACTCCACTGGCTCCTGTACCTCCCGGGCGGCGAGACGGACAGCGCCGATCCCGGAGCTTGGCGACGATGGCAAAGGTTGTTTGCTGTGGTTGATCTTGATGATCGAGCCGTTGGCGTGGAAGCGGTGCTGATGGATACCATCGCCAAGCTTTAAACGATGGTCAAACGATAGGCCAACCCTCTGCTGCCAAAACAGCAGTTGCTCCGAAAGCTCGGTGGTGAAGAGACCGATGTCGAGATGTTGCTTTGCAAGCCGCATGGGCCGACCGAAGAAAAACGCAAGCGCCGTCAGTTGGCCCGCATCAGGGCATGGCACACATCCCCGACACTGCCGACGAGGCCTACAGGCTTCCGACGTTCTTGCCGAGATTCAGCTCGAACTCGCCGGCTTGGCCGATACCGCGCTGAATCAACTTCGGGACTCGCTCCTTGAAGCCCTCCCATGCGAACGTCTGGAAGAACGTGTCTTGTGTGTCCTGCAGCTCGCTCCTGCTTGGCAAGCCGTGCTTGCTGATCGTCGACTTCACCACGCTAAGGATCCGCTTGTCGAAGGACACCACGCGCCTGACGAAATTGGCGACGTGTGCATCGAGTTCTGCCTCTGGGAGGGCGCGATTGATCCACCCGTAGCGCTCGGCGGTTTCTGCGTCGTAGTCATCCCCGCCGAGCACAATCTCCAGCGCTCGGGCCCTGCCCACCAAGAGCGGCAGACGCTGCAAAGCGCCGCCGCCGGGGATCAGTCCGCTGCCCACCTCCGGCTGACCGAAAATGGCCTTCTCCCGGCTGGCAAAGCGTAGGTCGCATCCCATCGCGAATTCGCTGCCGCCGCCTCGCACCCTGCCGCGAATGACGGCGATGCTCAGAACGTCGCTGGCAGCCAGCCGCTGCGCGGTGTCGATCCAACGAGGCGTGCCGAAGCGACTGCGCGGCTCCGCGGAGCTGTAATGGGCGAGAAAGAAATCGGGATTAGCGCTCTCGAACGTGACGACCTTCAGCGTGGGCTCGGCCTCGATTTCACCCACCAAGTCGTACAGCTCGTCGTACATGCTGTCGTCGATCAGGTTGATCGGAGGGTTGTTGAGGGTGACCCGCCAGTAACCCGGACTCTTTTCGACGGCCACCTTCTTCGGATTGCTCATGATCTTTCCTTCGCTGCGTTGGGAACAATGAGGAACTTCTCGCCCGTGGCCGGGCGCGCGTATTGCGCGATGGTCTCGGCCAGCAGCGCCTGCGACAGCGAGATTTGCCGCGAGTAGTGGCTGGCAAAGGTGGTCTTCAATTCACGGCAGATCCGGTCCCGCAGGCGTTGCACCGTCTCGGCGCCGGCCTTGCGCAGGAACGACGAGAGGAGCCAGCCGCCCATCGACCAGGCCATCCCGAAGTTGAAGACAATCTGCGCGGGGCTGTTGTCGAGCAAGCCGTACACATAGACCTGCTTGCGGATCGCGGAGCCGTAGCGGCTGTACTCCTTGGCGTTGCGGTTCAACGCCCTCTCCATGCAGCTGAGGATCTGTCCTGCGAGTTTGCCGCCGCCCGTTGCGTCGAATGCGATGGTGGCGCCCGTGGCAGCCAGGGCATCGGTGAGATCGGCCATGAAGCTGTCTGCACTGCTGTCGCACACATAAGCGGCTCCTTGGTCGCGAAGCAGCTTGGCCTGTTCCGGCCGTCGGACGATGTTGACCAGCTGCACGCCATCGGCCTGGCACACGCGACTGAGCATCTGGCCTAGATTCGATGCGGCGGCGGTGTGCACAAGCGCACTGTGGCCTTCGCTGCGCATGGTTTCGACCATGCCCAACGCAGTCAGAGGATTGACGAACGCGGATGCACCGTCGACGGCGCTCGCATCCTCAGGCAACGGCATGCATTGCTGAACGGGCACACAACGATATTGCGAGTACATCGCATCACCGAACACGGCAACTTTGCGATTCAGAAGCGCCTGGGCGGCTGGCGAGGATCCTGCCGCCACCACCAGACCGGCGCCTTCATTTCCCACGGGCATCGAGCGGTCCAGACGGGCTGCAAGCCCTCGGAGCGCTCCTTCGGGCACCGTTGCACTCGTAACGGGCCGCTCGAGGGTGCCTCCCACGTTAATGGTCGAGAGATCCGCAGGACCCAGCAGCAGGTCCACGTCGGACGGATTGACGGGCGCGGCATCGATCCGAACGACGACGTCGCCAGGACCTGGCGCGGGTAGCTCCTCATCAGCCAGCGTCAGCTCCAGCTGTCCGTTGCTTGTGATGAGTGAGCGCAGTTGCAAGCCGGAGCTCAGTACGGGGTTACTCATAAGTCTTCCAACGTCCATTGAGTCGAGGCAACTATACTCCAATCAGTCTGGTTATTGAACTAATGGACCGCACGACTCCCGCCGAGCTTGCGCGGCGTTTTGCTGCTGAATGTTTCGTTGATCGCCCAGCTGAGGCAGGCCTCCAAAAGGACTAGACGTGCGCAGCGCGCCCCCTGATGCTGCCGATCACGTCGGATTCAGACGCGGCCCCGCGGCGCCGACGCTTCGCGGCGCGAAGGCTGCGAGCGAGTCTACTTTGGCATGTCGGTATCACCTGACTACCTGCAGGCGACGGTCCCGTGGTGCACATACGCCCGACGGTGTTCCTCGAAGGCTTCTTTCTGCGCTTCGCCGCGGGCGGCATCCGTCGCAGCGACGAACTGGCGCTGCCCATGGGCAGCGGCAAGACCTCACCGATCTCGGCATACGACGTCGCCCCGGGCGGTCGCCGCGATCCTGCAGGCCCCCGGGCGGCACGTCGGGCAGATCTACAACCTGACTGGGTCGCGCTCCAAGCACCTGCATTGGTATGCAGGCGAGTACTCGGAAGCACTCGATCGCCGCATCAGTTATCGCGACGTGGATCCGGCCGCCTGGCGCGAGCAACTGGTTCAATGGAAGCTGCCGGCACACCTGCCCGAGCACGTGACCGCCATGGCGCAGCTGAATTGCGAGAACCGCTACGACCGCCTGACCGACGACGTCGAGCAGTTGACGGGGCGGCCGGCCATGGGAATGCGGAGTTCGTGCGGCGACACGCGGCGGAGTTCACGCCACGGTAGCGTGCGTGAACCTGAGCGGGGAATCACCCACTCAGTTCCGTGAAAACCCCATTTTTTCCCCTGATTGTTCCATCGCCCGCAAAACTGAATTGGCGTGCGTTACGTTTTTCGGCCCCGGGTTTCCGCATAGATTGGCGGCATCGAAGACGGAGCCCCGGAGAGCACGATGAACTTGCACGAAACCCTGGACATACTGGTAGTCGACAGGACCCTGCGGGGAGCGCTGTGGGTGGCGCGGGACGGCGCGGCGATCATCATCCGTTCGATTCGCGACACGGACCTTCCGCTGATGCAGGAGTTCGTGCGCACGCTGTCGCGAAACACTGCCTACCAGAGGCTCATGTCCCCGCGGACGCCCAGCGACGAAGAGCTGCGCCGCTGGACGGAAATCGATTCGTCGCGCGAGCATGCCCTGGTGGCCATCGGCAGTGACGCCAGCCTGAAGCGGATTCTCGGCGTGGCCCGCTATGTGATGCAGTCCGGGGGGGAGGCGGAATTCGCGGCCGTGCTCGCCGACGACTGGCAAGGACGCGGCCTGGGTCGCGAGCTCCTGACCCGGCTCGTGGCTGCTGCGAGCCGCCGGGGACTGCAGCGGCTGACGGGCACCACCCTTTCCACCAACGCCCCGATGCTCGCCCTGGCCCGCGCGCTGGGCTTCCGCTTTTCCCGTGTTCCCGGTTCAGCCTTCGTGACGACGCTGACCCGGGACCTGTGTGTGTGATCGACAGCCACCGGCCCAGACCGGTCAAAACGAGGAACTCCCATGACCAAGGACATCGTCATCTCTTTTCCAGTACGCACTGCGATCGGCAGCTTCGGCGGATCATTCAAGGGCACTCCTGCCGCGGCACTTGGAGCCCATGTGATCGCGGCGACCCTTCGCCGGGCGGGGCTCGATCCGAATCACGTCGACACGGTCGTGATGGGCAACGTCGTGCAGGCGGGCAATGGCATGAACGTCGCTAGGCAGGCTGCCATCCATGGCGGGCTGCCCGTGAGCGTTCCGGCCATGACGGTCAACCGCGTTTGCGGTTCGGGCGCCCAGGCCGTGGTGACGGCCTACGCCGAGATCGCCGCGGGACTGGCGCGCGTCGCCATCGCGGGCGGGACCGAAAACATGGACCGCGCACCCTACCTGCTACCCGGCATGCGCCTTGGAGCGCGCATGGGTCACGCCGAAGCAATCGACTCGCTGCTGACCGACGGTCTCCATGACGCCTTCTCCGGCAAGCATTCGGGCTGGCACACGGAGGACCTGGTGAGCAAGCTG
This sequence comes from Ramlibacter sp., assembly GCA_028292195.1. Taxonomy (GTDB): domain Bacteria; phylum Pseudomonadota; class Gammaproteobacteria; order Burkholderiales; family Burkholderiaceae_C; genus Ramlibacter. The sequence goes on from JAQGMU010000518.1 coordinate 4,577, forward strand.
CAGATCGCACGCGAAGCGCAGGATGCGTTTGCGGCGCAGAGCCAGCAACGCTTCGCGGCTGCTCAGGCGGCCGGTCAGTTCCAGGAGGAAATCGAGCCGTTCACGATCAAGACGCCCAAGGGCTCGACGAGCTTCGCTGCCGACGAGTCAGTACGCGCGGAAACGACGGCGGCATCGCTGGGGAAGCTGAAGCCGGCATTTCGTCCTGACGGCACGATCACAGCGGGCAACGCGCCCGGCGTCAATGCGGGAGCCGCCGCCATGATCGTCTCCGACGCGGCGATTGCAGGTGATCTCCAGCTCGAACCCATGCTGGCGATCCGGGGCGTGGCCGTCGCCGCCGTCGAACCCGGCTTCTTTGGACTAGGCCCGCTGCCTGCGATTCGCCAGGCGCTGGATCGCGCTGCCTGGAACGTGGACGAGGTCGACCGATTCGAGGTGAACGAGGCCTTTGCGGCGATCGCGATCGCCGTTCGTGACGAGCTGAAGATCGACGCCGGGAGGTTCAACGTCGACGGCGGCGCCATTGCTCACGGCCACCCGATAGGCGCGACGGGCGCCATCCTCATCACGAAGGTGGCGCATGCGCTACGGCGCACCGGCGAGCGCAAGGCCGTCGTCTCCCTTTGCATCGGCGGCGGGCAGGGCATCGCGCTTTGCCTCGAGCGCGTCTGAAAACAAGCAGCGTCCTTGCATGACTCTCCGATACAGCCCCGTTCCGACCTTCTGCGCGACCAAGCATGAAGCGACGCGCGGGCGATTGATCGAGGGAACGTTGCTGCGGGCAGTCCTTTCTGACGCGCCTCCAGGCATCAGGCTTCGTACCGACGCGGAGATGGAAGGGACCCTGGATGCCGTCCTGCGCGCCCATGAGCCCGCCCAGGACCTGCATGTCTTCGGGTACGGCTCGCTGATGTGGAATGCCGCCATGGAGATCGTGCAGGCGAGCGTCACGCGCGTGCAGGGTTGGCACCGGCCCTTCTGGTTTCGCACGATCCTGGGCCGGGGAGCCCGGCGCCATGCTGGCGCTGGACAGCGGCGGTGCCTGTGACGGTCTGCTGTTCCGCGTTGAGGCCGCCAAAGTGCAGGCGGAACTGCGGCTGCTGTGGAGGCGCGAGATGCTGCCGGGTTCCTGCGCCGCACGCTGGGTCAGCGCCTGCGTGGAGGGTCGCACGGTCCGGGCGCTCAACTTCGCGGCCGATCGAAGCAACGAGAGGTACATCGGGGGGCCAGCCGGTCGACTCCATCGCGCGCCTCATTCGTATCGGCAAGGGGCCGCTAGGGACGTCGCGCGCGTACTTCGAGTCCACGCTGACCGCCTTCGAAAACCTCGGAATCCACGACTTCGGCATTGAGCGGCTCCGCCGCGCGATCCTGCGCCCCGACCCAGGAAACACGTCGCGCCTGAACGCTGAGGCGCGACGCGGGCGTTGGTGTTGCTCGAACAACCCGATCGTCGAGTCGATGAAGACATGAGCCTTGGCGCTGAGGTAGCGGTTGGGCCCATACGGCAACCGGGCTGGCGGCTGTCTGGCAGTCCTCGAGCAGGGGCACGTGTTTCCCGGCCCGGACGGCGTCATGCACGCGTACGTGGGCACTTGGATGAAGCCCAGACGGGCGAGGCCGGCGGCAACATACGCGTTCGTGTCGTTGACGATGGGCCTGTGTTCCGGAGCAAGCAGCGGAACTAGGCGACGCGCCGATGCGGTCATTTCAAGTCCGACAAGAATCGACGCGTCCCGATATGATGAGCGACATCTATGGGCATGACCTTCGGAATTGCAAGGAAATCGAGGCGATGCGAGTCAGCCGTGACCAAGCCGCGCTGAACCGTGAGCGGGTGCTGGACACCGCTGCGAGGCTGTTCCGCGAACGCGGTTTCAACGGCGTCGGCGTGGCGGACCTGATGGCGTCCGCGGGACTCACGCACGGCGCCTTCTACCGCCAGTTCGAGTCGAAAGAAGACCTGATGACGCAGGCGTGCGAACGCGCGTACAAAGGCCTGCGAGAGCGCTGGAGCGAGGCGGCCGCCCGGAAGCCGGACAAGCCTCTGACTGGCGTGGTGGCATCGTACCTGTCCACGGCGCACCGCGACAGTCCCGGAGAGGGCTGCGTCGTTGCCGCCCTCGGTTCCGAGGCCGCCCGCGAGGGGCCTGCTCTGCGACGCGCGATCACCGACGGCACCAGGGCGCAACTCGACGTCCTGACCGAACTGGTGCCAGGCGAGGCGCACTCCGCGAAGCGCCAGCGGGCGGTGGTCACGCTGGCGGCCATGATCGGCGCGCTGGTGCTCGCGCGCGCGCTCGACGATGAAGCGCTGTCGAAGGAACTCCTGCGGTCGGTGAAAGCGGCGGTATCGCAGGACTAAGCGAACGCCCTCACCATACCTCGCGCCAGAATGCCGAAACCGTCTCCCGCGGAAACGCCTTACCACCATGGTGACCTGCGCAATGCACTGATCGCGGAAGGGCGGCGCCTGCTCGAGGAGGTCGGCGCGCGGGAGCTGAGCCTGCGCAACGTGGTGCGTGCGGTCGGCGTCTCCATCGCCGCGCCGTCGCGCCATTTCGAAGGCAAGGAAGGGCTGCTCGCCGCGATTGCTGCGGACGGCTTCACGGAACTCGCCGCGCAGCGCCGCCGCATCACGGCCTCGAGCCCGGATTCGCTCGCCAGGGTGTACCGCATGTTGGACAACTACGTGCGGTTCGCACAGCGCCGGAAGGGCCTGTTCGACCTGATGGTGGGCCCCCGCATCCTGGCGCGGGACGCCTATCCCCAACTGGCCGCTGCCAGCTCGGAATCTTTCGACCTGTTTGCGACCGCGGTAAGCGAGTACGCGCGCGGTTGCGGCTGGCAGGAGAAAGACCTGAACCTAGTCGTGCACTCGGCTTGGTCGACCGAACACGGTATCGCGACCCTGCTCATTGCTGACCGAGTGCCGCGGGCGGACCGGCCGATCGACGTGGCCCGGATGGTTCGCTTTTCGCTGTCGCTGCTGCTGACCGGCATCGCTGTCGGGCCCGCGGCGGCCGACCGCATCGCGAGCGCATTGCCGCCCCGTTAGCCTCGCCACGGCGGTACTCCCCGGCGCGCGCCGCGTCACCTCGTTCCCACACCGGTCCTTCTGCAAGATGATGATCATCATCTAAGGGAAATCCCGCATTTTATTTTTCATGTTATCACCGATAACATATAGATCGGCTCACGCAATCTCCCTCCCGACCAACCGCCAAGGAAAGGCACTCCCCCATGAGCGAAGACATCATCCTGAAGGAACGACACGGACTCGTCACCGTGCTGTCGATGAACTACCGGCCCTACAACCTGGTCGGCCCGACGCTGAACCGGCCACTGCTCGCCGCGCTGCACGAAGCGGTGGAACAGGGCAGCCGCGCGATCGTGCTGCGCAGCGCGTTGCGCCATTTCTCCGCGGGCGCCGACGTCTCGCTGTTCGCGGCGCGCGCCGACGCGCAGGGCCAGGGCGTGATGAGCCCCCTCGAGACACTGCGGGGCTTCGAGACGCTGCCGGTGCCGATCGTCACCAGCGTGCACGGAGTCTGCCTGGGCGGCGGCTTCGAACTGGCGCTCGCGAGCGACTACATCATTGCCGCCGCGTCGGCGAAGATCGGTTCGGTCGAAGTCGCGCTGGGGCTGCATCCGCTGATGGGCGGCATCCAGCGCCAGGTGCAGCGCGCCGGCGTCGCGCGCGCCAAGGAGTTGTCCATGCTCGGACGCCGCTATGACGCAGCCACGCTCGAGCGCTGGGGCCTCATCAACCTCGTCGTGCCCGACGCCCAGCTCGACCAGGCGGCGCTCTCCGTCGCGCAGGAACTCGCACACGGACCAACGCTGGCGCACGCGGCGACCAAGCAGCTCGTCGCGATTGCCGCCAACGAGGGGGTGGATGCCGCCGACGAAGCGATGGCCGAACTGCAGAAGCCGATCTGGGCGTCCCAGGACCTGAAGGCCGGCCTCGCGTCGTTCCGGGCCAATGGCCCCGGCCTGGCGCAATTCGAGGGGCGCTGACATGACCGGACCCCTGCAAGGACTGAAGGTCGTCGACTTCTCGCGCGTGCTCGCGGGCCCGCTGTGCGCCCGCACGCTGGCAGACCTCGGCGCCGACGTGGTCAAGATCGAACCACCGCGTCCGGACGTGTCCCGCATGTCGTTCCCGTTCGACGACGGCATGTCGGGCTACTACGCGCAGCAGAACGTGGGCAAGCGCAACGTGAGCATCGACCTCAACGTGCCGGGTGCGCGCGAACTCGCGCTGATGCTGTGCGACGGCGCCGATGTCGTCGTCGAGAACTTCCGTGCCGGAACCCTGAAGTCCTTTGGCCTCGACTACGAGACGCTGTCCCGGCGCAACCCGCGGCTCATCTATGTCTCGATCACCGGCTACGGCCAGGGCGGCCCGTGGGCGGCGCGCATGGCGTACGCACCCACGGTGCAGGCCGAAACCGGCTTCGCGCACAACACGCTGCGGCATTTCGGCGATGCGCTGACGGAGCCAAAGACCGACGCCCTGTCGCACGCAGACGTCTACTCGGGCCTCCAGGCGACGATTGCCGTGCTGGCCGCGCTGAAGCGGCGCGAGGTGACGGGCCGGGGCCAGTACATCGACGTGGCCATGGCGGCCGTCATGATGGCGGTGAACGAGCGCGCGCACGTGGACCTGGCGGGCATCGACACCGGCGCGGAGCCGGCGGTGCTCGGCGCGACCGACGGCGCCTTCTTCCGCGGCCCCGCCGACGAGCGCATCGTCCTGCCGTCGAGCCTGGTGGGCAGCCTGACCTTCCCGAACTACCTGCGCGCGATGCGGCGGGGCGACCTCGCCACCGATCCGCGTTTCGCGACCCCCGCGCTGCGCCGGCAGAACTACGCGGCGCTGCACGCGGTCGTGCAGACCTGGATCCTGACCTTCCGCGACCTCGCCGGGCTCGACGCGCAGTTCGACGAGGCCAAGATCGCCATGGGACAGATCCGCACGCTGCAGGAGATCGGCAACAGCGAATGGGCGACGTACTGGGGTGCGGTGCACGAGGTGCCCGACCGGCACGGCGGCAGCTATCGCCTGCACGGGCGCCCGTGGCGCTTCTCCGATGACAGGCTCGAGCCGCCGGGGATGCCGGCCTTCCGCGGCGAGCACAACGCGGAGATCTTCACCGAGCTCGGAATGAGCCAGCGCGACATCGAAGCCTCGATCACGGCGGGGATGCTGGTGGGGCACGCGCACCAGACGCGCCCGGCGGCCAGCGGGTCCGTCCCCGCGCCCGCCGCGGCCAACGCTCCGAACGCGGCGGACGCGACGGCGCGGCGCATCGCTGTCTGAACGAAAGGACACATCATGGAACACCGGCCCATCGGGCGCCGCGGCTTTGCCGCGGGCATCGTTTCACTGCTCGCCGCCGCGAGCCTTCCGCACGCGAGAGCCCAGGGCGGGGCCGACCGGCCCTGGCCCTCCGGCGCGATCAGGATCATCGTGCCCTATGCGCCGGGCGGCGGCACCGACGTGGCGGCGCGCCTGGTCGCGCGCAAGCTCCAGGAGTCGCTGAAGCAGTCGGTCATCGTCGACAACCGTCCCGGCGGCAAGTCGGTGATCGCGTACGAGGCGCTCCTGCGCGAGCCGCCCGACGGCAACACCTTTCTCTTCAACAACTCCTCGCACGCCATCCAGGCCGCCTTCAAAGGCTTGCCCTATGACGTGCTAGCCGACTTCACGCCGATCTCGCCGATCGCCAATTCCGCGGTGGTCTTGGCGGTCGCGCCCGATGCGGCGGCCAGGACGCTGGCCGAATTCATCGGCCACGTGCGCAGGAACCCGGGCAAGGTGTCGTTCGGCTCGTTCGGCGTCGGCACGTCCTCGCACCTATATGGCGAGATCCTCAATGCGTCGGCCGGCATCGACATGCTGCACGTCGCGTACAAGGGGTCGGCGCCAGCCCTGACCGACCTCATGGGCGGGCATGTGCAGGCCCTGTTCGTCGACGCCATCGCGGCCAAGCAGTTGACCGACAGCGGGAAGATCCGCGCGCTCGCGATCACCGGAACGAAGCGCTGGCAGGCCTATCCGAACCTGCCGACGTTCGGCGAGCTGGGTTACGCGGAACTCGGCAAGCCGGGGTGGTGGGGGATGCTCGCCAGCAGCAAGGTGTCGCCGCGCATCGTGGCACGCATGGCCGAGGAACTGCGCAGGATCGCCGCCATGCCCGATGTGGCGGCCCAGCTCACTCAGCTCGGGGCGGAGGCGGCCTCCGACACGCCCGCCAACTTCGCCCTCTCGGTGCAGGCCGATGCGGTGCGTTGGAAGCGCATCGTCAGGGACCGCAACCTGGCGCTCGAATGAGCCGCGGGGGCACCATGCCGGAAATCGATCATACGCACGACGCGGCGGCGCCAAGCTGGGTGGCGAGCGCCAACGACGCGGGAACCGAGTTCCCGATCCAGAACCTGCCGCTCGGCGTGTTCGAGACCGAACGCGGCACCGGCGCGCGCATCGGCGTTGCCATCGGCGACCAGGTGCTCGACCTGGCGGCGGCGCTGGATCGCGGCCTCCTGCCTGGCCTGCAGGGCATGGCGCCCGCGCTGCGCGCCGACAGCCTGAATGCGCTGATGGCGCGCGGAGCGGCCGATCGCCACCGGCTGCGCCACACCGTCTTCGGGCTGCTCGAAGCCGGTCACTCGCGCTCGGCGGAAACGTCTGGATGTCTCGTGCCCATGGCGCTGGTGCGCATGCAGTTGCCGGCGCGCATCGGCGACTTCACCGACTTCTTCACGTCGATCCACCATGCGCGGCGCACCGGTGAGCTGTCGCGGCCGGACATGCCATTGCTTCCGAACTTCCGCCACCTGCCGATCGCCTATCACGGCCGCGCCTCGTCGGTAGTGGTGAGCGGCGGGCCTTGCATGCGGCCGCGCGGGCAGGCCCTGGGCATGAGCGGGGACACGCGCTACGTGCCGACGCAGAAGCTCGACTTCGAGCTGGAGGTCGGCTGCTACGTCGGTCCGGGCAACGCGCTGGGCGAGACCATCCCCCTGGACCAGGCGGAGGACCACGTGTTCGGGCTGTCGCTGGTGAACGACTGGTCGGCGCGCGACATCCAGCGCTGGGAAGCCCAGCCCCTCGGACCTTTCCTTGCCAAGAGCTTCACGACCAGCGTTTCGCCGTGGGTCGTCACGCTGGAGGCCCTGGCGCCGTTCCGCACGGCGCCGCGCCGCCCGCCGGGCGACGATGCACCGCTGTCGGCCACGCTGACCTCGACAAGCCACGCGCGCCATGGCGCGATCGAGATCGCGCTCCAAGCGCTGCTGCAGACCGGGCAGATGAGCCGTGACGGCCTCGCCCCGACACCCATCGCGCAGCCGCGCTTTGGCGACCAGTACTGGACGCTGTTCCAGATGCTCACCCATCACGCGAGCAACGGCTGCAATCTGCGCAGTGGCGACCTGATCTCGAGCGGCACCGTCTCGGGTCCCGAGCGCGCGGACAGCGGCTGCCTGCTCGAACTGACCGCCGGCGGCCGGGAGCCGCTGCGCCTGCCCTCGGGCGAGGAGCGGCGCTTCCTCGAGGACGGAGACACCGTCGTCCTGCGCGGTGTCTGCCGGCGCGACGGCTTCAGGACCATCGGCTTCGGCGAGTGCCGGGCGCAGGTCGCGCCGGCCAACCAGGAGTGATTCAATGAACGAACAACGCATCACGATCGATGTCAACGGAGCGGCCGTCGCTGCCACAGTCGAGCCGCGCGAGCTGCTCGTGCACTTCCTGCGCGAGCAGGCCGGCCTCACCGGAACGCACATCGGCTGCGACACCACGCAATGCGGGGCCTGCACCGTGGCGATGGACGGGAGGACCGTCAAGTCCTGCACCGTCCTGGCGGCGCAGGCCCAGGGCCACCAGGTCACCACGATCGAAGGCGTGAGCAGTCCGCAGCGCATGACGCCGCTGCAGCAGGCCTTCAATGAGCTCCACGCGCTGCAATGCGGCTTCTGCACGCCGGGAATGGTCTTCGCGGCCCAGGCGCTGCTCGATCGCGTGGCCGATCCCACCGAAGCCCAGGTGCGCGACGCCCTGCACGGCAACCTGTGCCGCTGCACGGGCTATCAGAACATCGTCGACGCGGTCCTGCTGACTGCCAGGCGGGCGAAGGAGCTGCAATGAATACCAATGTCATCCCGGTGCACGTGCCGCAGGTCGGACAGCCGATCCGGCGCCGCGAAGATCCGCGCCTGCTCACCGGCCGCGGTCGCTACACCGACGACATCGCCATTCCGCACTTGGCCCATGCGGCCGTTCTGCGCTCGCCCCACGGCCACGCGGTCGTGAAGACGATCGACACCTCCGCTGCGCTGGCAATGGACGGCGTGGTCGGCGTGCTGACCCATGCCGACATCCAGGGCCGCATCGGTGACATCCGCCCGAACTGGGTGGTCGCCAACTCGATCGTCCCGCCGCACCCGGTGCTCGCCGCCGCCCACGTACGCCATGTCGGGGAGCCCGTGGCGTTCGTCGTGGCGAACACGCGGGCGCAAGCCGTCGATGCGCTGGAAGCGATCGTGGTGGACTACGAGACCTTGCCTGCCGTGGTCGACGAGGAAGCGGCGCTCGCGCCGGGTGCGCCCCAGCTTCACGCGAATGTGCCGGGCAACCTGGTCGGCACCTGGCGCATCGGCGGCGGCGACTACGCGGCGGCCGCGGCGCAAGCGGACAGGATCGTGCAGGTGCGTCTCGTCAACAACCGGTTGATCCCGAGCCCGATCGAGCCGCGGGCGGTGCGGGCGGTCTACGACGAGGCCGACGACCGCCTGACTTTCTACCTGCCGACGCAGGTGCCGCACATGTCCCGGCGCTGGCTGGCCGAGACGCTCGGCTGGCCCGAGCACCGGATCCACCTCGTCGCACCCGACATCGGCGGCGGCTTCGGCGCCAAGATGCATTTCTACGCCGAAGAGATCCTGGTCGCCTTCGCGGCACGCCATTTCGGGCGGCCGGTGGCGTGGACCGAGACGCGCAGCGAAGCGCACATGGCCACCACGCACGGCCGCGCTCGCGTCGACCACGTGGAAGCGGCGGTCCGCCAGGACGGCCGCGTGCTCGGCATCCGGCTGCGCTCGGTGGCGAACCTGGGCGCCTATGTGTCGAACATGGGGACCGGCGTCCCGACGGTCAACGTCGGCTCGTTCGCTCTCGGCAACTACGACATCCCGGTGCTCGATGCCGAAGTGCGCCTCGCGACCACGAACACGACCTCGGTCGACGCCTATCGCGGCGCCGGGCGGCCGGAGGCCTCGTACATCATCGAACGGACGATGGACGCGGTAGCGCACCAGCTCGGGATCGACCCGCTGGAGCTGCGCCGCATCAACCTGATCCGCAAGCACCAGTTCCCGTACCAGCCGTACCAGCACCCGATGTGGCGCTGGGACAGCGGCAACTACGAGGGCTGCCTCGAGTCGGCGGCGGATCTGATCGGCTACGACGGCTGGCGCGCCCGCCAGGCTGCGCTGCGCGCGCAGGGCCGCTACGTCGGCGTAGCGGTGACCTGCTACATGGAGATGGTGGGCATGGGCATCTCGCGCACGCTCGCAACCCGTGGCTTCGACCGCGGCGGCTGGGAAAGCGCGCAGGTGCGGGTGCACTCGGATGGCAAGGTGACGCTGTTCTCCGGATCGATGCCGCAAGGCCACGGCCATGCCACCAGCTTCGCCCAGATCGCCGGCGACGTGCTGCAACTGCCGATGGACTATATCGACGTGGTCCAGGGCGACACCGACCGCGTGCCGGCCGGGCACGGCACCTTCAACTCGCGCTCAATGGCTGTCGGCGGCTCGGCCGTGCACAGCGCGGCGAGCAAGGTGCTCGCCAAGGCAACGCGGATCGCGGCTGTGATGCTCGAGGCGCAACCGGAGGCCGTGGGCTACGCCTCCGGCACGTTCTTCGTGAGCGGGGACCCCGGGCGGCGGCTCGGATTCGCGCAGGTGGCGCGCATGGCCTACGTCGCGAGCAAGCTGCCGTCCGGCATGGACCCCGGGCTCGACGAAACGGTGTTCTACGAGCCGCGCGGGATGGGCACGCCAAACGGCAGCCATGCGGCCGCCGTGGAGGTCGACCTCGACACTGGCCAGGTCACGGTGCTCGACTACGTGGCGGTCGATGACGTCGGCAACCTGATCAATCCGCTGCTGTGCCACGGCCAGATGCACGGCGGCATCGCCCAGGGGATCGGCCAGGCGCTGTACGAAGGCGTCGACTACGACGAGAGCGGCCAGCTGCTGACTGGTTCCCTGCTCGATTACGCAGTGCCCCGAAGCGACCAGCTCCCACGCATGCGCACCAGCTTCCAGATCACGCCGACGTCGACGAATGCGTTGGGCGTCAAGGGGATCGGGGAGGCCGGGTGCGTGGGTGCGCCGACCGTGATCGTCGCTGCGGTCTGCGATGCCCTGCAGACCCTGGGCATCACCCACATCGACATGCCGCTCACCCCGCCCAGAGTGTGGCGCGCGATCCAGGCCGCACAGACGAGGAGCTGAAACCATGATCCCGAGTGCATTCGATTACCTGCGGCCCAACAGCCTTTCCGAGGCACTGTCCACGCTCGCGGCCCACGGCGACGCCGCCCGGGCGATGGCAGGCGGCCACTCGCTGCTGCCGATGATGAAGCTGAGGTTGGCCACGCCGGCCTTGCTGGTCGACATCAACGAGCTGCGTGAGCTGCACGGCATCCGCTTCGGTTCCGGCGAAGTCGTCATCGGCGCCGCCACGACGCATGCGACCCTGGAACACGATCCGGCCGTGGCCCGCGTGCTGCCCCTGATTCCGGCCGCCGCGCACCAGATCGCCGACCCGACGGTGCGCAACCGGGGCACGCTGGGGGGATCGCTGGCGCATGCCGACCCGTCGGCCGACTGGCCCGCAGTGATGCTGGCGCTGGACGCGACGATGGACGTCGCGTCGCCCGCCGGATCCCGCTTGGTCGCGGCACGCGATTTCTTTGCCGGCCTGTTCGAGACCGCGTTGCGCCCAGGCGAGCTGATCGTCGCGGTGCGCATCCCCGTGAAGGCCGATACGCGGGTGGCCTACCGCAAGTTCCGCCATCCGGCGTCTGGCTATGCGGTGGCCGCGGTCGCAGTGGTGCTCACCTTCGAACGCGGCGCCTGCAGCGGCGGGCGGATCGCGGTGACCGGCGTCGCCGACCATGCGTTCCGCGCGGCGGCGGCCGAACCGCTGCTCGCGGGCTACGCCGGCCAGCCGGACCGCACCGCCAGATTGCTCGACCTCGTCTTCGGCGGCGTGGTGCCGCTCGAGGACCGCTTTGCCGATGCCAGCTACCGGTTGCAGCTTGGCCGCACGATGCTGCGCCGCGCGCTGGCCGACGCCCTGTCCCCCTCCCCCTCCCCCTCCTCCTCCAAGGAAGCCGCATGAACACCCGCCCCCCATCCGCCACGCTCGATGTCCAGCAATTCATCGACGAGCGGCCGTTCTCGCCGTACCAGGTCCTGATCTTTGTGCTGTGCTTCCTAATCATGGCGGCCGATGGTTTCGACACCGTCGCGATGGGCTTCGTCGTGCCGGTGCTGGCGAAGGAATGGAGCTTCGCGACGCACCTTTTCGGGCCGGTGCTCAGCGCATCCCTCGTCGGGCTGGCCATCGGCGCGCTGATCGCCGGGCCGGTCGCCGACCGGGTCGGCCGCAAGCCTGTGCTGATCGTGTCCGTACTCGCGTTCAGCGCGTTCAGCCTGGCCACCGCCTACGCCGAATCGCTGACCGCCCTGACGCTCTGGCGCTTCCTGACCGGCCTCGGGCTCGGCGCGGCGACGCCGAATGCGACCACGCTGCTTGCCGAAAGCGTGCCGGCGCGGCGGCGCGCGTTGCTGCTCAACGGCATCTACTGCGGCTTCACGCTCGGTGCCGCGACCGGTGGCTTCGCCGCGGCCGCGATCATCCCCGCTTTCGGCTGGCGCGGCGTGTTCGTCGTGGGGGCCGTCGTGCCTTTCCTGCTGGCGGTGGTGGCGGCGCTCACCTTGCCGGAGTCGATTCGCTTCATGGTCGCCCGCGACTGGCCCGCCGACCGCGTGCGGTCGGTGCTGCGCCGGCTCACCGGTGTGGCGGAAATCGCCGCCACGCGGTTCATCGTCGAAGGTGAATCGCAGCAGCAGGCAGCGCGCGGCCGTTCGCCGGTGGCACAGATCCTCGCGCGGGAACATCGGGTGGGCACGCTAATGCTGTGGGCTGGCTACTTCATGGGCGTGCTAGTGCTCTATCTCGTCACCAGCTGGCTGCCGACGCTGATCAAGGAGTCCGGCGTCGATCTGCGCACGGCATCGCAGGTCGCCGCGCTGTTCCCGCTGGGAGGGGCGCTCGGAGCCGTCCTCTGCGGCTGGCTGATCGATCGCCTGGAGGCGCACCGGATCGTCGCGGGCGCCTTCGTGGCGGCGGGGGTGCTGGTCTGGGCATTGGCGCAAGTCCTGGGGGATGCCGCCTGGTTGCCAGCGCTGACTTTCGGCTCGGGCTTCTTCACCGGCGCCGCGATCGTCTCGATGCCGGCGCTGGCCGCCGCCTTCTACCCGACGCAGTCGCGCGCCAGCGGCATCGCCTGGATGCTTGGCATCGGCCGGATCGGCGGGATTCTCGGTGCGGTCCTGGGCGGCGTACTGCTGCAGATCGGCTTCGGCGCTGCGGCGATCGTCGCCCTGTTGGCGGTTCCGGCCTTCATCGCTGCCGCCGCGGTCATCTTCAAGGGCGCGCGGCGAGCGCCCCGGCGCCCCGCCATCGTGGTGGGAGCATGAGCATGCACGCCAGGCTGACGCTGGCCACACTGGCCGTGGCCTTGCTGGCGAGCCCGTCGCTCGCGCGCGCGCAGGCCAGCCTCGACGAACGTGTGACCAGCCAGCGCTTCACCATCGAGCACGTCCTCATCGCCTCCAGGCGCAGTTTCGACGAGGTCAGGGCGGCGCTGGAGGCGAAGCTACAGCACTACGACGAGCGCATCGCCGCGATGCTGCGGCAGGGCGAGGCAGAGCGAGCCCGCGTCGAACTCGAGCGCCTGGCTGCACCCACCGGGCTGACGATCCTCCAGACGCTGAACCACGGGAGCGCGCTGGTGCTTCGTGGCGGGCGCCGCAATGCCATCCAGTACGGCATCGGCAACGTCCTGATCGCCACCGAGATGACACAGCACCGCCTGGCCGCAGGCCTGTATGCGCCGATACGTGTGTTGCTGTACGAAGCGGAAGGCAGCACCGCCGTCTTCGAATACGACCGCCCGTCGACGGCGTTCGCGCTGTTCGGCGACGACCGCATCGACGCGGTCGCGAAGAGACTCGATGCGCAATTGCAGTCGGTGCTGCAGGACGTGAGCCGGTGAAACCAGGGGATTCGTGATGGAACTGATTGGAGAACGATGGATTGCGGCCCCGCTGGCGGTCACCTGGGAAGCGCTGAACGACCCCGCAACACTCAAGGCCTGCATCGCCAGCTGCGAGTCGCTCGAGCGCACAGCGCCCGACACGCTGGCAGCGGTGCTGGCTTTGAAGGTCGGCCCGGTCAGCGCGCGCATGCGCGGCACGCTGAAAATGCACAACGTGCAGGCGCCGCACCGCTATGCAATCGCCTTCGACGGACAAGGTGGGGTAGCCGGCTTCGGCAAGGGGACGGCCGAAGTCACGCTGTCGGAAGATGGCACCGGCACCCGCCTGCGCTACACCGCACACGCCCAGGTGGGTGGCCGGCTGGCCCAGGTGGGTTCGCGCCTGATCGACGCTGTTGCAGCCAGGCTGGCCGAGGACTTCTTCTCCGCCTTCGAGGCGAGGCTGGAGCCTGCGCCCCAGGCGGCATTCCAGGCGGAGGGGCCAGTGTCGGCCGCGCCGCGGGCGACCGGCATGCAGTGGTCCTGGCTGCTGTGGGCGGTCGGGTTGCTGGCGCTGGCCTGGCTTCTGCTGGGGTGACGCGCAAGTTCCATCCGGTCACGGCCGGCCAAGGCGGCCTGTCGAGCGCGCGCTGGGTGTTTCAACTCCGACAATTGTCCTTTGTGGCCACTGCCCTTGGTCGATGCGGCGCCATCGCCTAGATTGGCGGTTATCCAATGCGAAGGAGACTGTCATGACGAACGAATCGATGCACGCCGCGCCGAGCTTCCAGCTGCGTTTCCGTTCCCTCTTTCGGGAGGGCCGCGGCTACACCTTTCCGTGTGACCCAGCCGGAAACGTCGCGATCGACAAGCTCAGCGAGCGCGGTCGCATCAACTACCTCTTCGTGCGGGCGATGGTCGGCCGCGACTACACGCCGCCCGAAGTCACGCCTGCGTGGGCATGAACATGAACCATCCCTCTTCCGAACACGCCGGTGCTCCGTCGGCTGCCGGGCGGCTCACCTCCGGCCAGGCTCTCTGGCTCAAGGGCGTGATCCTCATGAGCTTCCTGGCTGCCTCCAGCGTACCTTCGCCGCTCTATGCCCTGTACCGGGCGAGCTGGGGCTTCTCCGCGCTGACGCTCACCATCGTCTTCGCCAGCTATGCCCTGGCGCTGCTGCTCGCCCTGCTGGTATTCGGCGCCCTCTCCGACTACCGCGGACGCCGCGAGGTGCTCCTGGCAGGGTTGGTCCTCGAGATCGTGGCGATCCTGCTGTTCTGGCGGGCGGATTCGGTCGGTTGGCTGCTGGCCGCACGCATCCTCCAGGGCGCGGCGACGGGGATCGCAACCAGCGCGCTCAGCGCGGGCCTGATCGATCTCCACCCCGAACGCGGCCCGCTGATCAACAGCGTGGCTCCGATGGTGGGCCTCGGCGTCGGCGCGCTGGGCGTCACCATCCTGGTGGAATTCGCCCCAGCGCCAACGCGCTTGGTGTTCGACCTCCTGCTGCTCGTGTTCGCGCTGCAGCTGGTAGCCGCGTACTTCCTTCCCGAAACGGCGCAGCGCCGGCCCGGCGCCTGGCGCTCGCTGCGGCCGAGCGTCGGCATCCCGCCGTACGCGCGATCGACCATGATGCGCGTGCTGCCAGTGAACACTGCCCAATGGGCGCTCGGCGGTTTCTATTTCTCCCTGGGTCCCACCCTGGCGCGGTCGGTCACCGGCAGCAAGGCGCCTTTGATCGGGGGCGTGTTAATCGCAGTGATGGCATTCAGCAGCGCCGCGGCCATCGCGCTGGTGCGCAACCTCAACCCGCGCACGGCGACCACGGCCGGCGCCGTCGGGGTGGCGGCCGGTGTGGTGCTCACGTTGGGCGGGATCCACTGGCTCTGGTCTGGTGCGGCCCTCGCGGGTACCGTGATCGCCGGCCTGGGCTTCGGCGCCGCGTTCAGCGGCTCCTTGCGCAGTCTGGTGCCACTGGCGCAGGCGCACGAGCGCGCTGCGCTGATGTCCGGCTTCTTCGCAGCGAGCTACCTCGCCTTCAGCGTGCCCGCAATCGTCGCGGGACTGCTGGCGAGCCGGTTCGGCCTTCAGGCCACGGCGATCGGCTACGGCCTCGCAGCTGCCATGCTGGCCT
The DNA here is from genome assembly GCA_028292195.1 of Ramlibacter sp. Lineage (GTDB taxonomy): Bacteria > Pseudomonadota > Gammaproteobacteria > Burkholderiales > Burkholderiaceae_C > Ramlibacter. The sequence goes on from JAQGMU010000518.1 coordinate 20,055, forward strand.
TGACAGCCCTCGTCCCGACACGGACGAGGCAGCGCGCCTGACCAAGGCGCACACGCGCGCATCGCTGTCCTGCCCTGCGCACTCGCCCTCCCTTGGATGAGCCATGAAATGACGGCTTCCGGACGGCGTCCGGAACTGCGCTGACACCGGTGCCTCCGGTGGCATGCGCGCTGTCAACGCAGACCGGCTCGCCCGGCGCGGACATGACCTGATTCCCGTGGCGCGCAGCGCCGATCGATTGAACAGTGTTGCCGCCCCAACGTGGCGCAGACTGGATGCAGGGTGGAAGTGTTGGCGGCCGACCTCAGCGCCACGGAAGGCCTGGTCGGGATCGAGCAGCGGCTGGCCCAGGATGATGCCATCCGCCTGCTGGTGAACAGCGCCGGCTTCGATATCGGAACGCCGCCTCCCAGTCCGACCCCGACCGGCTGGACACGGCATCTAGCTGAACGCGGTGGCGCCGACCCGGCTGTCCCGCGCAGCAGCCCCGCGTTCGTGGCGCGAGGCGGCGGGACCATCATCAACATCGCCTCGGTGGCCGCGATCGCGCCGCCGGGCATCCTGAATGGGGTCTACAGCGCCAGCAAGGCCTTCGTCGAGAGCTTCTCGCAGGCACTGCAGCACGAGCTCGGGCCCAAAAGGCCTGCGTGCGCAGACGGTGCTGCCGGGCGCGACCCGCACGCATTCTGGGACGCATGCGGTATCCCGGTCGCGGCCCTGCCGCAGCAGATCGTGATGAAGGCGGAGGACACGGTGGATGCGGCCCTCGCAGGCCTGGATCTCACCGGGAACCGCCTGCCTGCAGCCACTCGTCGAGCACCTCCTGCGTGTGGGCACCAAGCACCGGCGGCCCCAGCCGGTAGGCCACTGGCGTAGCAGACAGACGCAGGGGGTTGGCCACCACGTGAATGTCTGCGCCTTCTCCATGGGGAACCTGCACCTGCAGCCCTCGCGCGATGACATGCGGGTCCGAGAACACCTGCGCGATGTCGTTGATCGGCCCACAGGGAACCCCCGCTTCCTCAAGCAAGCGTACCCACTCCCGAGTGGGACGCGTCATCGTGACGGATCGCAGCAGGGCCAGCAGTGCATCGCGGTGCACGACGCGCGCCGCATTGGTAAGGAACCGCGGATCAACTGACCATTCCGGGTGCCCAGCGGCCTCGCAGAACCTGGCGAACTGGCCGTCGTTCCCCACCGTGAGAATCATGTAGCCATCCGCAGTGGGAAAGTCCTGGTAGGGCACGATGTTCGGATGTGCGTTGCCCATTCGCGATGGCACGCGCTCGCCGACCAGGTAGTTCGCCGCCTGGTTGGCCAAGGCAGCCACCTGCACGTCCAGCAGTGCGACGTCGATGTACTGCCCCTCGCCTGTCCTGTTCCGGTGCTGCAGCGCGGCCAGGATCGCGTTCGAGGCGTAGAGCCCGGTGAGCAGGTCGACGAGCGCCACCCCCACCTTCATAGGCCCGCCACCGGGCTCGGTGTCCGGCCGCCCGGTAACGCTCATCAAACCGCCCATTCCCTGGATGAGGAAGTCATAGCCAGGCCGCTGTGCATACGGCCCGGTCTGGCCGAAGCCGGTGATCGAGCAATAAATGAGGCCACGGTTGCTCTTGCGCAGGGTCTCATGGTCAAGGCCGTACTGTTTCAAGCCGCCGACCTTGAAGTTCTCCACCAGGACATCCGCTTGCGCGGCAAGCTGCCGTACCAGCTCCTGCCCATCGCCATTGGCCAGGTCGATGGCGACCGAGCGCTTGTTCCGGTTCGCGCAGGTGAAGTACGCCGAAACGTCCAGCCGTTCTTTTTCCGCGTCCTCCACCCATGGCGGACCCCAGGCGCGGGTGTCGTCCCCTGTCCCTGGGCGTTCGACCTTGACGACATCCGCTCCGAGATCGCCCAGCATCTGGGTGGCCCAGGGACCTGCCAGCACGCGCGACAGGTCGAGGACCTTTACACCTTGCAGCGCACTCATGTCCATGCTCAGAAGGCGGCGATGCCGGTCTGCGCACGGCCTAGGATCAGCGCGTGGATGTCGTGCGTACCCTCGTAGGTGTTCACCACCTCCAGGTTCACCAGATGGCGCGCCACGCCGAACTCGTCGCTGATGCCGTTGCCGCCCAGCATGTCGCGCGCGGTGCGGGCAATATCGAGCGCCTTGCCGCAGGAATTGCGCTTCATGATGGAGGTGATTTCCACCGCGGCCGTGCCCTCGTCCTTCATGCGGCCGAGGCGCAGGCAGCCCTGCAGGCCCAGCGTGATCTCGGTCTGCATGTCGGCCAGCTTCTTCTGGATCAACTGGTTGGCCGCCAGCGGCTTGCCAAATTGCTTGCGATCCAGCACGTACTGGCGGGCGCGGTGCCAGCAGTCCTCCGCCGCGCCGAGCGCGCCCCACGCGATACCGTAGCGCGCGGAGTCCAGGCAGGTGAAAGGCCCCTTGAGCCCGCGGACCTCGGGAAAGGCGTTCTCCTCCGGGCAGAACACGTCTTCCAGCACGATCTCGCCGGTGATCGAAGCCCGCAGGCCCACCTTGCCGGCGATGTTGGGCGCGGACAGGCCCTTCCAGCCCTTCTCCAGGACGAAGCCGCGGATCGCGCCCTCGTCGTCCTTGGCCCACACGACGAATACGTCCGCGATCGGTGAGTTGGTGATCCACATCTTGGAGCCGGTCAGCTTGTAGCCGCCATCGACCTTACGGGCGCGCGTCACCATGCTGCCCGGATCGGAGCCGTGGTTTGGCTCGGTCAGGCCAAAGCAGCCGATCCACTCGCCGGTGGCCAGCTTGGGCAAGTACTTCTGCCTGGTGGCTTCATTGCCGAACTCGTGGATGGGCACCATCACCAGCGAGGACTGCACGGACATCATCGAACGGTAGCCCGAATCCACCCGCTCAACTTCACGCGCGACGAGGCCGTAGCACACGTAGTTCAACCCGCCCCCGCCGCAATGCTCGGGAATCGTGGGTCCCAGCAGGCCCAGCTCGCCCATCTCGCGGAAGATCCGGACATCGGTGCGCTCGTTCCTGAAAGCCTCCAGCACACGGGGTGCGAGGCTGTCTTCGCAATACCGCCGGGCGGCATCTCCAACCGCGCGCTCGTCTTCCGTGAGCTGCTGCCCTAGCAGCAGCGGGTCGGCCCAGACAAAAGTGGATTTCATGTGCTTTCCTTGCATGGATGCGGCACTTTCGGCCAGCCACTCTCCTTTGACAAACGATTCTTTCGCGTCAAGATGTGCGGAAAACGCACTTCGAATCCAATGCGCCGAAAAATTCCCTCCACTGCGGCGATGGCCGCCTTCGAGGCCGCCGCGCGGCACCAGAGCTTCACGCTCGCAGCCGACGAACTGGCCCTGACACAAAGCGCCGTGGGTCGCCAGATCGCCAACCTGGAAGATTTTCTCGGGGTCAAACTCTTCCGGCGCACCCGGCGCGGCGTGGTTCTGACGCCCCCTGGGCTGCAATACAGCCGCATGGTGCGGGCACGCCTCGACGATGTGGAGCGCGACACGCTGCATCTGCTGTCCTGCGGCGGCGGTGGCGGCTCGCTGGAGCTCGGCGTGGTCCCCACGTTCGCTACGCACTGGCTCATTCCACGGCTTACCGGCTTCAAGCAACTCCATCCGGGAATCCATCTTCACCTGCATGCGCGCACGCGCCCTTTCCTGTTCGAGGAATCAGGCCTGGATGCAGCGATCTACGCCGGCGTGGGTGGCTGGCCCGGAACGCATGCCGAACGGCTGATGCCGGAGCCGATGGTGGTCGTCTGCGCGCCGGCCCTTGCCGGCCGCAGGAAACGGCTGAAAGCGGCGGACCTTGCCGGGCTGCCCCTGATCCAGATGACGACGCGTCCGTATGCGTGGCGCGAATGGTTTCGCGCACAGGGCATGGAGTTCGAGGGCGACATGGCGGGCCCCCGAATGGAGCTGTTCTCGATGGCGACCCAGGCTGCGATCCACGGCCTGGGCGTGGCGCTCGTTCCCGAAATCTTCGTGCAGGAGGAACTCCGGCGGGACGTGCTGGTTGCCCCGTTCGACCACGCGGCCCTCAGCGGATTCGGGTACTACCTCATCCATCCCGAGGCGCAGGCGGACCACCCAGAACTGTCGTTGTTCCGCAAGTGGATCCTTTCCGAAGCCAGCTCCTACTTAGGCAACGTCGAATCCGCTGAGGGTTGCTGACCCCGCAAGGAACTTGCCTAAGGTTGCCGCGGACTACCTGATAGTCCGTGGGCGTGGTATGGAAGGCCACTCACCAGGCTGTGGAACCGAGCGTTCTCAATGGCGAGGAATGGCGGCACTTCGGCAGCCGACGTTTCGAAGAGGAAAGACAAAGACGCTGCGTCCAATCGCAGGTGGAGAGCTTCGATGGGCAAGGTCGCGCCCATGACAAAGTGTCGGCCGGGATGCTCGCGCACGGGAGCGATGTTCTGGTCGCGGAAGTTGGTCAGCACACGAAGCTGCTCGGAAAGGATGAAGACGGCCTTGTTGCACGCGTCTACCTTCGCGTCCAGCAGGTTGCGTTCCTCTCGCTCTCGGTTCCATCTGAACGCGTAGTACGCCCCTGCGAAGCTGGCAGCAATCCCTCCCAAGCCGGAGATCAACAATTCGAAGATCTTCGCCATGTCCATGCTCTCTCCCTTTGATCGACAATTTTGCGCCATGTGCAGCCGCTACCGCACCCGAGCAGCATGCGCAACTCTCGGAGCTTCGAAGCGGGATGCGCAACCCGGGGCTAGAACAGACCTGTTTGCTCAGGAGGCGGTGGGGGTCGCGAGGTTCGCACACTGCTTGACGGCGGCGCCCGCGGCGGCAAAGGCGCCGGCTCGCCGTCCAAAGCACCCTCGTACAGCTGGAAGAAGTTCGGCGCCGCGGTGACGTCGCAGGCTAGCCAGGCGTCGTACTCGGACTCGTCCAGGATGACCGGCATGCGCTTCTCTTCGCCCGGCTTGTGGAACCGGCTGTAGAAGGGATGGCTGTCCGCGTTGACCGTCAGCATGGCGAAGGAGAAGGCCTTGGTGCCGTCCGGCGCGCGCCAGTGACGGTAGATGCCGGCCACACCCATCGGCACGCGCCCAGGCCTGGTGATGGCCCAGCGCATCGGCCTGCCGCCCTCTGGCGGGTAATACGGCTCGAAGAGGATCTCGGCCGGGATGATGCAACGCCAGCCCTTGTTCCACGCCTCCTTGAAGCTGGCCAGCGAATGGACGGTCTCACTGCGTGAGTTGTACGTGCGCCGGCCGTAGGCGACTTCCTTGGCGAAGCTGGGCAGCAAACCGTAGTGCCCGTGCTCCACTACACGCTTGTTGCCGGACCCGGGCTCGGCAAGCCGAATGAAGGGCGCCAAGCCAGTGGGCCAGATCTCGGGCGGCAGCTTGGGATCGTCGCGGTAGACACCGAAGAAGTGAAGCAGCCGCTCCTGGGTGCTGACGGAGATGTAGTTGCTGCACACGGCCTATTATCTGTTCAGCTGCGTTCGCACCCCAGCACCCGATCAAAAGGGGTCGCCAGCTCCGCCGCAAATGAGGCACAAAAAAGCCCGCCGAAGCGGGCTTCCTTCCATTGGGTGCGGTTACTCCGCGCGACGTTCACGCAGCTGCTGCACCAGCGTCTTGCTGGCCTCCTGCAGGTGGTTGTTGGCCGCCATCGACTGGCGCAACTGCTCCAGCATTTGGCTCGGCGTCAGCGGCTGCGGGTCCCGTGGCCTGCTCGGGTCTTGGCTGAGCTGCTTGAGCGGCATTCTGTGCTCCTTGCGTAGGGAAAATAGACTCTAAAAATTTGCACACATCCATGGTGTGCGGCTTTGTCTTGTATCGGGGCCAGAGGTTTTCTGCGATGAATCGACCGAAAACGCCTTCCTGCGGGTTCGGGGAGTCTACTCGCTCGAATAGAGTCCTTGCTTCAGCACGGTCGATTACGAAACCGTGATTCGGGTAACTATTGATCAGCTTAGCCAATGCGCCTGTCTTGAGATTCTTGGACTTCTCTGTCAGCCTAGTGCCGTACTCGTGCGCGATTTGAAGCGCTGCATTCATCTCGCCCAACCTAATCGGGTCGATTTGTGCGTACATGGGTTCGTAAATGCCCATCACCAGCTTGCTCGCGATCTCGGAGGCAACTTTCGTGCTCAACCCGCTACTCGCGTTGATGTCAAAGAGGTAGTCGTTGAACGCGGAAAGAGCGTCTGTCTTCAGATAGGTCATCCCGCGCAGAATGTCCAAGCCCGAGCTCTGCTGAAACATCTCGTCTTGCTTCTGGAATTGCACGTCCAGTGGTCCGAGCTCGCCACGGTCAAACACCACCAGCGTATGGGCACCAATGCCCACCAGAGTGCCCGCGCTCTTGCACTCTGCTGGGACCGCCATGCGAAAGTTGTCAGCACCGTAATGGTGAAGCAGAGCACGCGCCATCCGATAGCCAGAGTTTGGATTGCCACCCCCTGTGCACAAGATGAGAAGGACCTTCTTCCTCTGCTTCGCCTTGTTGTCCTCAAGCAGATCGCACAGCGAGTCGTACCCAGCCTTCTCAATTGACCCGCAATACGAGTAGACATCAGTGTCGTCAGCAGCAAATGCCGCCAAGGCGGCCGGGTAATCCATACCGAATTATGGTTGAGCCCGCGGGCGATTGGCAACCCGACCAAAGGCTACCCCAAGGCACACCGCAGGCTGGCGGCGTAAAGGCCGGCCAGCGTTCGAAAGAATACTGTATTCTCGTACAGTGATTGAGCGAAACCCTGTATGCATAAGCCTTCCAAGCACCTTTACCTTGTGACCTTGTGCGGCATGCCGGAGGCATTCGGCGAGCGCCGCCGCGAGTTGGAAGCGGCCTTCCGCGCCGGGATCGACTGCCAATACGGCGACCAAGTCCGCGCCGCGGAGGCATTACACATGCTGGTGGACGGCGACCTCAAGGAGCCGAACCTGCCCTGGCCGCGCGCCGTGGCGATGGCGATGCAGCAGCTCGCTAGCCGCCTGCCGCCCGGGGCCACCTTCGATTGCGACCTGAACTGGCCAGAGATCTCCAAGCCGGATTAGGACCGTGCTGCTGTTCGTCTACCGCCTGCGCTACCGAGGTGAGCGCATGGGCCGCATCGCCATGGCGAACGAAGGAATCCCGGGCGACTTGCGCCTGGAGCCCTACGAGAGCGGCAGGCACGGCAGGCCAGTCAACGTCGCCAAACTCTTCCGCAGTGGCACCCGCGAGGAGCTGATACCGAGCCTCGATCGGGCGCGCATCGTGCGGGTGCGCGAAGCCTTGCTCGTCGTCGGCATTGAGCAGGTGCCGCGCGGCCGCAAGGGCGTCGAGCAGTTCCGCCAGGCGTGGGTCTGCGCGGTCCAGGAGATCGCGCTGCAGCGCTGGCCGGAGCTGCGCCAGCTGCCGCGTACTACCTCGTCAACCGGCTTCGACCCGGCCGACGATGACTGCGGGACCTGACTTTGCCTATCCCTCCGACCTTTGGCCCCGCCACCGGCTGGTACCAGGCCGGCCAAGGCGCCCCCAATTCGGATGCCGATCGCCGCGGGATGCGCGCCGCAGCCATCCCAGCCACAGTGGTCGTGCTGCGCCGGCTGGGCCAGCGCATCCCGGCCGCCCAGCTGCTGCGCGCCGCGGCGCCGCCGGCCGGCTGGCTGGTGTGCATGGACCGGTACACGCAGCCAAACTGGCACGCCTGCCTGTTCGCCGACGAGACCATGCTGAAGGAGTTGCTGCCGAAGCTCCTGCACGCCCGACTGGAACGGGAGAACGGCGGCGTCAGGCTCTTCGGCGGGATCGAGGTCGACGCCCAGGGCCGGCAGGAATACCGACAGGCCTGGCTGTGCACCCCGACGCCGGCGCGGGCTCGCGAGATCCTGCTGGCCATGGTCGACGAAGGCGGCGCAGCATAGCCTCACACAGGCTTAGGGCTCTGTCCTATGCTGCGGGCATGCGGACCCTTCATCTGGCCACAGACGACTACGAGCACCTGCTGCGCACGCTCTTGGACGCGCAGCACTTCTTCCACGCCTTCGATCAGACCGAGGTTCGGCAGGAGGGCGAAACCTACACCTTCGAGGCGGCCGGGTTCACGAAGGCGCTCGAGCGGACGCTGGGCATCGTCGGCTGGCGCGCGGGCGACCCGATGCCGCCCGGCCTTCCCTTCGAGCGGCTGTCACCGCGCCCGCTGGAACCCGGCAAGCCAGGGCAATGAGCCAGGCGCCCTACCGCTGTCTCCAGTGCCAGGACGGCCGCTGGGTGTGCGCCGACCATCCTGCTGTGGCCTGGGGCGAGGGAAAGGGCTGCAGTTGTGGGGCCGAGGGTGCGCCGTGCCCGGCCTGCAACCCTGAGGGCGAGATGCCACCTGGCTTCGTCACGCTGGTCACCAACGGGCCTCAGTGATCGCCATCCCGCGGCCGATGCGCGCCACCGAGGCGGCAAGCCCTTCGCCGATCCCGGCTATATCTACCAGATCAAGTTCGACGGCTACCGCTGACTGGCGCGCGCCGGCGGGCGGCAAGCCAACGAACTGCGCGCGAAGAGCGGCGGTCACTTAGAAGGCCTTGCGGTGTCCGGCGACTGACCCAACGCTGCTTGCAAACGCCAGAGCCGTAGTTGGAGCGCTTGGTCGTTCCTCTGGGCGACCAAGTGGCGTTCGACAACGAGCGCGTCGGACATCGCCTCTTTAATGAAGGAATCCCGGGCGGCTACAGCTTGGCTGTATCGATACATGCTCACCTTTCTTGGTGCCTCCCCACGGTGCTCCTCAAATGACGTTTGTGCGGCTTCGGGGGCAACTTCACTTCGCGTTTGTTGATGTGGATCAAGGCCACAGGCAATGCCTATTGCCGCAGACGGCCACGAGAGAGCTGGCAGGAAGGTCGAACTTGGCGGAGCTGAGGGGGCCTTGTAGGACTAGGAGTTAGCGCTGGTCCTATGTGCGGGGCCGAACAGACCCCAATGGGCGAATTTTCTACCGTAGAAGCTTCATGCTGTTCTGGGCGCCCGTCGCCCTTAGACCTCACCATGTCCCAAACCGGTCTACTTGATGGTCCAGCGGACCCTGTCGGTCAAGAGGCAACGCGCTCCGGTGAAGGAGTCTCCAGCGTGTTGCGAGAACTAACCAATCGCCGAAGTCGGCCGGAAGAAACCCCGTCTTCCGAAAGCGCCCCGGAGGAGTCACCTTCAACGTCTACCGGACAGGCTTGAGCCCTGCGAAAGGTCGCACCTAGAAGCGGTGACTCGGGTCACTGGACCGCCCCAGCGCCGGCGGCATGCTGGAGTCATGGGAACAATGCTCGCAGGCGCGGCGTTCGGCGGCGGCGCCGCCCTGATATTGAACGACCCGGTGTTGATCGTGCTGGCCACTGTGGCCGCGTGCGCCGCCTTCGAACTCGCCAGCCGCTGGATGCTGTAGGCCGGACCTTCTCGCTGTACCCGGCCAGAGGTTTTCGGCTCGCTGCGCGCGGGCCATTTTTTGGGCCTGCCCAGCTAGGCAAGAGCAGGTAGCCGGGAGAGACTTATGCGGAAGGAGTAAACCGGGCATCGGCGCATCATGGACGCCGCCTGACCGGACTAAGCAGTGGGGTGCTCCGGCGATGCCGGAGGGACGGGAGGAGTGGTGTCGGTAGCCACCACTTCTTCAGCCAGCTTCTCGAACAACCCCGGCATCGGATTGACGGGCGGCGTGCAGATGGTGAGTGGCTTGCCGTCGCGTCGCTTCACGCTGTGGTTCAAGATCAGCAGATTTACCTCGTCGTAAGTGTGAAACTCGTCTAAGTTGTACAGAACAGCAGTGGCCAAGTGAATCGCGTCCGCGGGCTTCCGTAGCTTGGCGTGCATACGCAGCAAGCGACGAGCCAGCACACCGATGTCGAAATCGACTTGCGCCACCACGACGAATTCCTGTTCGATGTACTGCTCGAACTCCAGGTCTTTAGTCTCCGGCAGTTTCAGTGGGTTGCCTCCAACCGTCTTCTTGAACACTTCGGCCAAAGTGAAGGCGGAGGTCCAGATCTGAAGATTGCCTGTGCGCGCCTGGTCGACTACATAACGGCAGCACTCGGCGCGGCCGGGCTCGTCCTTGATCAGTGCGATCCAGGCACAAGCATCCCAATAGACCTTCTTTGGATCAGCCAAGGGTTCCTTCCCTCAGCTGCTCCAAGTAATCGATGACGCTCAGACCTGCAGTAAAGCCTTTGTCGGTGAGCTCGCCTTCAGCGACGTTGCGAGCTTCGACGCGGCGCACGTCCGTGGCAACCACCCGAGACAGCTTGCCATCGGCGCCGTAAACAAGAGTGCCGCGCACGACCACGCGACTGCCCTTCCAAACGTCCTCCACGGAGGTGTGCTCGGAGATCTCGTGTTGGAAGGCCTCTGGCACGATGCACCAAACCTCATTGCCACTCTTGCGCTCCACCAGCTGAATTGCGGGCTGGTTGTAGTGGGTAGCAACCTGAACCAGTGTTCCATCCAGGGAACCTACCTGCTGCTTGGTTACGTGCGGCGTCGGCTGGTGAACTGCGACGGCAATCGCGGCACGCGCGGCCTCGTCTGGGGTGATGACGATCGGCTTCTCGGTTTTGACGCCCGCGTCAATGCGCGTGACGCCAATGCCATTGCGATTGCGCGCCAGAACCTTGGAAACGGTCTCGCGGACCTTCGGCGTCGACCACGCTAGTGGAACGCTGCCTTGTTGTAGTTGGCGCAGGTTGTTGCGGAAGGCGCGCTTTTGTTGCTTTGCAATCTGCTCCACACGAACATCGGGCCGGGCGGCCACCGCTTCGGCGGTGACGGTGAACGGGCTATTCATGGTGGCACTCACCAGACGCCAGACGACTTGTTCCCGCGCCTCTGGGTCCGACTCGTTCACCAGCTGGAACAGATCGAGGACGTGCGCGAACACGTCCTGAACCGTCATGAGGTCAGGGTGTTCTCTGGACGCATCGACGCTGATGATCAGCTTTTGGCTCACAAGATTGCCCTATTGTCTAGTCATCTTAGCGCCAGCACCGTGGCGGCGGCTAGGGTTTTATAAGGGATTCTGACGATCCCGGGACGCAGCGGCGTGCCACATCCGCTCGACGGCACTTTACGTGAGGGCGGGCTGAGTCGGTGTTCACTACACTGGCCGCGAGGAGGGCCGCATCGGGGCGTTGCAATTTCGTTTCGGCAGATCAGGACTAGCATCCGGTTGCGCGAGCGCGTGCGGACCTGGGAATGCTGGTACCGCGTGACCCCCATGCATAACAGTCAGCCTCACGCGGGCTTTCTCACGTTCCACACCGCGGGCCGATCTGCTGAAGACGTTTCTGCCGGGATCTGCCCTGAGCATCCTCTCAGTCTCGCAACCAGATCATTGGCCGACTGGAGTCGTACCCCCACTGCCACATCCCCCTCTTCGAGCCATGTAGAGTGCTGTCGATATTCTTCATCGGTCAGCAGCACGAAGTCGGCGGCCGTTTTGTTTTCCAACATTCGCGCGAGAAGAACGTAGTGGCAATCCTTGCAACGGCCCTTGTTCACATACCACCGCACGTGCGCAAGCGGAGAAGTCGCTTGCTTCCAGATCAGGCGCACCCAAAGCCTGGTGCAGTCGCCTATCTGGAGAGCGCCCGTTCTGTGCGGAACGTGCTCGCAACGTATGTCGTTCTGACGAAGAAGCCGCAGCAGATCTGCCGAAAACAAGTTCGTCAGGCAAATGTGCTCCATGCGACACCGACTCCCAGTGTCACGACTGATTGAGTCATCGCGCCCAGCCAAGCGGACTGCCGCCACGAACGACCCAAACTCCTTTCGGAGTACAGACTCTGACGGGCATTCGTACGCTGTCAGCTCCCACGCCCTCAATGCCGGATTCCGCCGCACTGCAATCCGGAGCTTTTCGATGATCCCTTCCCTAGAGATACGAGCAGGCTGTTGCGGATGAGCGCGCTTCCATTGAACACGATCCCAGATCTCCCTACTGACCAGAGCCGGCAGCACCGCTGGTAATCGCTGAAAGGCCGGGTCATCTTCACAACGACGGAGGCCGGTGCGATCATCCCTGCGGCCCCAGACGAAATTACCGATGAACGCCTCGCAGCTCAGCAAATTTGCAATGGTGTTGACCTTGAAGCGCAGACCTCTGTGAGAGACAGCTCCTAGCGCATTGAGGGCCTTCGTAATTTGCTCCATGGACACTTGAGTTGTCGCGTACTGTAGAAACACGCTCTTGGCCAACTCGACTTCATCTGGAGGACCCAGCACCCACCGGATTCTGTCGGTCGGGTAGGACTTGCGTTCTAGCGGTTCGAGTAGTCGCTTAGTTCGCCCCTCGCTGCTGACGGCCAACCGCCGAAACCCGATGCATGGGAGGGCTCCCATCTGATACCCACGCGTGAGCGCCCAAGCTTGGCCGGCACGGGTCTTCACGCCCAGCTCGCGGCTGTATTCCGCGGCCATGGCACGCTTCAGGTTTTTAAGCAGCACTGCCATCGGAGATCTATCCGCCGGAAACGTCTCTCGTACGTAAACAACGTCCACGCCGTTAAGGCGACAGTGGTACTCGTAGTAGGCCGAAGCATCGGTGTCTTCAAATCTGCCCCAACGACTGACGTCATACACCAGCACAACGCTGTAGGGGCAACCGGCCGCGGTTACCTCTTGGAGGAGCTGACGCATGGCGGGACGGTACTTGAGACTTACGCCGCTGCGCCCAGCGTCCTCGTAGGTCGCGGCTACCGTCATTCCGTGCGCCTCGGCGTATTCGCGGATAGCGGCCCTCTGAATCGCTGGCGACAGATCCTGAACATCGGTAGACATGCGGATGTACTGGGCTGCTTGGTTCTGGCGCTGGTCCACGAGCTTCTTCCCTTTCACGCTTCGAGCCTTCCCCGCGGGAAGCACCCTATGCGCGTGCGGCTCACGGGCGGCTCGAATGGCCGTCACACCCTCCGGGCCTATATACGACTCATCACTGGTTTGAAGCCCGCACAGTCGGGCGCGTCAGGTCGCGCAGACCCTACAAGACCTCCGCTGCAGATCGCAGACGCAACGCCACAAAATCTCCTTCGTCGCTCAGCCACTTAGGAAGCCCCAGGTACTCGCTCCACGAAAAAAGCAGCAGGTCGGCGGCCGTATCGTCCTCCTCCATTCGGACCAACAAGCCGAAGTGACAGGGCACGTTTCTGCGCGCTACAAACCACCATCGCAGTTGGTCGCGCCAGCGGCGGCGACGAACGACGTGGACCCGTACCCGGACTTCGTCGGACAGCAAAAGGACGTGGTGACGGGCGAGACGACTGCAATGCGCACCGTCAGCCTGCAACAGTGCGCAGACATCTTCCGTGACTCGTTTGCCGAGCCCATGAACCCTCAGTTGCCCTGCAAGCCGCAGACGGTTCGCGGCAGCAGAGTCCTGCCCGGCAAGACGCAGCGCCTGCCGGAATGAGCCAAACGCAGTGACGAAGGCTTTGTACCCCGGACATCCATACGCCTGTAACTCGAGTAGTCCCAGCGCCGGGTTACGTGCCAAAGCCAAGCGCAGGCGACGCAGAAGTTCCTCGCGAGCCAGCACAAAGCCCGCACAGTGATTACGCTTGGCCTGCGAGCGTTCCCAAATGTTCTTGTCCACCAGGGGCTGGAACATTCCCTCAGATCGCTTAAAGCCTTCATCGGTCTCTTCCCGACGAAGCGGGCGCCTTCGCATGGAGTGGTCGTACCGTCCCCACAGGAACCGGCCAATGAACGCCTCGCACCGAAGGAGCGAGGACAGCATTCTCTCGGAGATTGGACGGCCATTTTCGGCCGCAATGCCCTCCAGAGCCAGCTGCCGCGCGAGGGCTCTGATGATCAATTCTGTAGTCGCATATAGCTCGAAGATACGGCGCACGG
>JAQGMU010000519.1 GCA_028292195.1 Ramlibacter sp.
TGCGCTCCAGGTTGGTCAGCAGCGCCGCCAGGTCCTTGGGCTTTTCCAGCACCGGGCCGGAGGTCTGGCGCAGGTTCACGCCCAGCTCGTGGGCGATGATGTGCGACAGCGTGGTCTTGCCCAGGCCAGGCGGGCCGAACAGCAGCACGTGGTCCAGCGCCTCGCCGCGCTTGCGCGCCGCGCCGATGAAGATCTCCAGCTGTTCGCGGGTCTTGGCCTGGCCGACGTATTCCGCCAGGCCTTTCGGCCGCAGCGCCCGCTCCAGCGCCTCTTCGGCCGGCGAGGCAGGCGCGGCCGAAACCACGCGCTTGGGCGGCGGCGGAGCGAAATCGTCGGTTTGAATGCTCATCGTGCGAGGGCCTTCAGCGCCTGCTTGATGCCTTCACTCACGCTGGCGTCCTTCGGCAGCGCCTTCAGTGCCGCCTGCGCTTCCTTGTCGCTGTAACCCAGCGCCACCAGCGCCTGCAGGATATCGGTCTGGTGGTCGTTGACGGGCGTGCCGCCACCGGGCAGGCCGAGGTCGGCGCCGATCTTGCCTTTCAGTTCCAGCAGCAGCCGTTCGGCCGTCTTCTTGCCGATGCCGGGCACCTTCACCAGCCGGCCGGCGTCCTGCGCCGTCACCGCCTGGGCGATGTCCGCCACGCTCATGCCGCTCAGCACCGACAGCGCGGTGCGCGGGCCGACGCCGGAAATCTTGATCAGCTCGCGGAAAGCCGCGCGCTCGCTGGCGGAGCCGAAGCCGTAGAGGATCTGGGCGTCCTCACGCACGACGAAGTGGGTCAGCAGCGAGACTTTCTCGCCCAGCCCGGGCAGGTTGAAGAACGTGCTCATGGGCACATCCACCTCGTAGCCGACGCCGTTGCAGTCCACCAGCACCTGTGGCGGGTTCTTGTCGCTCAGCGTCCCCGTCAATCTGCCTATCATTGCGGTCCCTTCTACGGGATTATCAGCTTGATTCTCCGACACGCCTTCACGCCCCTGCACAACAACCGGCTCGGCCACCTGTGCGGGCCCATGGACGAACACCTGCGCACCATCGAGCAGGCGCTGCAGGTCAGGATAGGGCACCGGCAGGAGCACTTCCGCGTCGAGGGCGCCAAGGCCAAGGCGGGACGTGCGCTGGAGGTCCTGCAGGCGCTGTACGAGACGGCCGGCCGCGCGATCCCGCGCGAGCGCGTCCAGCTGATGCTCGCCAACGACTCCCAGGTGGGAGAAGACGAGGACGGCTCGCTGGTGCTGCAGACCCGCCGGGCCGACCTGAAGGCGCGCACGCCCAACCAGGCCGTCTACCTGGACAACATCACCAACCACGACATCACCTTCGGCATCGGCCCGGCCGGCACCGGCAAGACCTACCTGGCGGTGGCCTGCGCGGTCGACGCCCTGGAGCGCAACGCGGTGCAGCGCATCGTGCTGACGCGGCCGGCGGTGGAAGCGGGCGAGAAGCTCGGCTTCCTGCCGGGCGACCTGGCGCAGAAGGTCGACCCCTACCTGCGGCCGCTGTACGACGCGCTGTACGAGCTGATGGGGTTCGACCGCGTGGCCAAGGCCTTCGAGCGCAACGCGCTGGAGATCGCGCCGCTTGCCTTCATGCGCGGCCGCACGCTGGGCAACGCCTTCGTCATCCTCGACGAAGCGCAGAACACCACGCCGGAGCAGATGAAGATGTTCCTCACCCGCATCGGCTTCGGCAGCAAGTGCGTGGTGACCGGCGACGTCAGCCAGATCGACCTGCCCAAGGGCTCGCTGTCCGGGCTGGTGGAAGCCGAGCACATCCTCAAGCGCGTGAAGGGCATCGCCCACACCCATTTCACCAGCGCCGACGTGGTGCGGCACCCGCTGGTGGCGCGCATCGTCGACGCTTACGACGCCGCCCGCGCCAAGGAACGATGAGCCCCGCGCTCGACCTGGCGCTGCAGTTCGGCGACTTCCCGCGGGCCAGCGCGCACCGCAAGCTGCTGGCGCGGGCGCGGGTGAAGCGCTGGGTGGCGATGGCGCTCAAGCAACCGGGCGAGCTGTCGGTGCGCATCGTAGGCACCGAGGAGGGCCAGGCGCTGAACCGGCAATACCGCGGCAAGGACTACGCCACCAACGTGCTGACCTTCGACTACACCCGCGAGCCGGTGGTGGCTGCCGACCTGGTGCTGTGCGGGCCGGTGGTGGAGCGCGAGGCAAAGGAGCAGGGCAAGAGCCTGGAGCAGCACTACGCGCACTTGCTGGTGCATGGGACCCTGCATGCGCAAGGGTACGACCATGAGAAGGGGGAGCGGGAGGCGATGGAGATGGAGGCGGTGGAGATATTTCTGCTCGCCGCGCTGGGGTATCCGAACCCGTATTGAACAGCCCACAAATGGCCACGGGAATGTAGGCTGGGTTGCGCAAAGCGCACCCCAGCGTTCAGCGTACCGTCATCGGAATCGTCACCGGCCCATCGTTCACCAGGTGCACTTGCATGTCGGCGGCAAACTCTCCGGTTTCAACAACAGGATGCGCGGCGCGCGTCTTCTCGACGAAGTAGTCATAGAGCCGCCGCCCCTCCTCCGGCGCCGCCGCATTGGTGAAACTGGGCCGGTTGCCGCCGCTCAGGTCCGCCGCCAGCGTGAACTGGCTCACCAGCAGCAGGCCGCCGGCCACGTCCTGCACGCTGCGGTTCATCTTGCCGGCTTCGTCGCTGAAGATGCGCAGTTTCAGCAGCTTGGCCAGCAGCTTGTCGGCCTGCGCCTCGCTGTCGCCGCGCTCGGCGCACACCAGCACCAGCAGGCCCGCGCCGATGGCGCCTGTCGTGCGGCCCGCCACTTCCACCCGCGCCTCGCGCACCCGCTGCACCACGGCCAGCATCAGAGGATGTCCTCTTCCTCGGTGAAATGCGGCTCCACGTCGCTCGGGAGCAGTTGAATGGTCGCCCGCAGCCCCGGCACGGCGCTCATCAAGGCCTGTTCGACCGCGGCCCGCACGGCCGCCGCGCGGCCCAGCGTCACGGTGGCCGGCATGTGCATGTGCAGGTCGACGAAGCGCCGCCGGCCCGAGCGCCGCGACGATACGTGGTCGAAGCGGATGGTGCGGTGCTTGAACTGCGCCAGCGTGTTCTCGATCTCGGCCAGCACCTCGGGCTCCAGCGCGCGGTCCATCAGGCCCTCGGCGGAGCGCCACATCAGGTGCACGCCCTCGCGCAGGATGTTGGCGGCGACCCCGATGGCGACGATGGGGTCCAGCCACAGCAAGCCGGTCGCGGCGGCCAGGCCGACGCCGACCACGACGCCGGCGGAGGTCCAGACGTCCGTCATCAGGTGCCGCGCATCGCCCTCCACCGCCACCGAACGGTGCTCGCGCGCCGACTGGAACATCAGCCAGGCCAGCCCGCCATTCAGCGCGGAACTGACCACCGACAGCACCAGGCCGATGCCCAGCTGCTCCAGCGGCTGCGGGTCCTTCAGCCGCAGCAGCGCGGTCCACAGGATGGCGGCCGCGGCGATGAAGATCATCATGCCCTCGAAGCCGGCCGAGAAGTACTCCGCCTTGTGGTGGCCGTAGGGGTGGCCCTCGTCCGGCGGCTGCATGGCGATCTTCACCATCAGCAGCGCGAAGGCGGCGCTCGCCAGGTTGACGATGGACTCCATCGCATCGGAAAGCAGGCCGACCGAGCCGGTCAGCCGCCAGGCCAGGAACTTCAGGGCGATGGTGACGACGGCGACAGCCACCGACCAGCGCAGCAAGGTCTCGGGCAGCAGGCGCCGGGCGGAAAGGGCAAGCGTCATGGGGTGATTGTGCGACAAGGCGCGTGCCGCACTGAACGGCTGGGATGGCGGCGCCTCACCCTCAATGCGGGCGGCCGGGGAAGATCATCAGCGCCGGCTCGACCTGGGCCAGGGCCACGAAGTCGCGGTCGTTGTGCACCAGCAGCGCCCCGTGCTCCAGGGCAAGCGCGGCAATCAGGCAGTCGTTCGGCTTGCGGACGGCGAAACCCGCTTTGCGCGCGCGGCGAAACAGGATGGCCGCGATCTCGTAGGTCGAAAGCTCGCGCGGTTCCAGCAGGACCATGGTGGACAGCATGTCCCGCAGCGCTTCGAAGCCCCGGTCGCTGCGGGCGCCCTGCAGCACCTCCTGGTAGATGATTCCGGTCACGGCGATCTCTTCCTGCCCGTCGCGCTCGTCGACGAAGCGCGTGCCCTGGGTTTCCACCCCGAGCGAGCGGTCGATCCAGACCGAGGAATCCACGAGCAGCATCAGGGCTTGCGGCGCTGCGGCGCCTTCCTCACGGGGGCTTTCGCCGCCGTCTTGTAGGGCGCGCGCGGCTGCTCCACCCGGTACTTGCCGAACTCCTCCGGCGAGGAGGCCTTCGGGTCGTAGTTCGGGTCGATGTCGCCGACCCCGAAGAAGTCGCGGAAGCGCGGCCGCCTGGCCCGCGCCACCATTTCGCGCAAGGCGCGGTCAACCACTTCGCGCTTGGTACGCGCGCCGGAAACCTCCATCGCCTGGGCGACGAGGGCTTCGTCGATGTCGATGTTGGTAATCATGGCCAGCAATGTATACCGCTTGTACAAAAATGCAACCCCGGGCAGGTCCCGGGGGCCGGCGCCGGAATCGCCGCTAGCATCGGTCCCGCGCCGCCACGGCGTCCGATTCCGGAGGAAAGACATGCGCATCCATCCCCGCCTCACGCTCGCCTGCGTCGCCGGCGCCCTCGCACTCGCCGCCGGCACCCTGTTCGCCCAGGCCTCCGGGCTGACCCGTGTGCTGGTCGGCAAAGGCGACGTGTCGGTCCCCGGCCGCGAAGCCGTGGTCGCCCGCGTCGAAGTCGCGCCGGGCGCCAAGGCTGGCCGCCACACCCATCCGGGCGACGAGATCAGCTATGTGATGGAAGGCGAGGCGCTGCTGCTGATCGACGGCCAGCCGCCGCGGCCCGTCAAGGCCGGCGAATCGTTCGTGATCCCGGCGGGCGTGGTCCATGACGCCCACAACGTGGGCAGCGCGCCGATCAAGCTGGTCGGCGTGTACGTGGTGGAGAAGGGCAAGCCGCTGGCGTCGCCGGCGCCGTAAGCCGCGGTTCGCCTGCGGGCTCACCACGGCCTACACGATTGGTGGCCAAGGGAACGAACAATCCGAGTTTCTGGCTGATCTGCGCCAGGCTCGCCGGCTTGACCAGGCAGCGCGCAGGCGGCATGGCTGTGCCGGGGCGCACCTTCGTCATTACGGTCCGGTGACGCCGGTGCTTGCCCGGTCGTCACGCGCCTAACGGGCTTCCAGCGCCCTGGATGCGGCAAGCGCCGGTGCCAGCAAGGGCGCCGCGCTCCGACGCAGGTGCTTCAACTCCGTGGCGATCCGCTTCGTCAGCTTCGTGGCTTTCTCGAGCGCGCCGGCGGTACAGGCGCCTTCGGCCAGGTCGGCCAGCGCCTGGACGCTCTTGGCCCCCAACACGCCGGCGACGCCACGCAGCTTGTGCATTCGCCCCGCATGCGCGGTGAGCATCACCGCCACGTTTGCTCCCGCGGGGATCGCGACGTCGGAAAACTCGTCGAACAGGCGCCCGAGCATGATCCGGAACATGTCGACGTTGCCGACCAGCCGGTCGCGCACGTCCGCGGTATCGATTCCCTCGATCTCGGGCCACCCCGTCCCGACCTGCGTCACGGTCGCGCCCCTGGACTTCTTCAGGCGGTGCAGGATGCTGGCCACGAGGGCCTTGGCATCGAACGGCTTCACGATGTAATCGTCCATTCCGGACGACGCGGCGCGCTGGCGCTCGCTGCTCAGCGCGTCGGCCGTCAGCGCGATGATGGGCAACTCGGCCAGCCGGAGTTCGAGCCGGATACGCCGGGTCGCATCGTGGCCGTCGAGCACCGGCATCTGCACATCCATCAGCACGACGTCGATGGCGCATGGATCGGACTCGAGCAGCTCGAACGCCTCCAGCCCGTTGCAGGCGAGGCGAACATCCGCGCCCTCGAGCTCCAGGATGCGCCTCGTCACTTCCAGGTTGATGTCGCTGTCGTCGACAACCAGCACGCGCACGCCCAGCAGGGCACGCTGGCCCGCCGCGACCCCGGGAGCCTCCAGGCGCGACAGCGCTTCCGCGGAGGCCAGCGCGAAGTCCAGCGTGACCCGGAATTCGCTGCCGACTCCCGGCGTGCTGTCCAGGCTCACCTCGCCGCCTATCAGGCTCACCAGGCGCTTGACGATCGACAGGCCCAGGCCGGTGCCGCCGAAGCGGCGGGTGATCGATGCATCCGCCTGGGCGAACGGCGCAAACAGCGTGGCCTGGACGTCGGGCGCGATGCCGATGCCGGTGTCATGCACGGAAAAGCAGAGGGTCACCCGCCTCGACGCGGCGGCGAGTTGCCGCACGCGCAGCCTGACGCCGCCGCGGGCGGTGAACTTGATCGCGTTGGACAGCAGGTTGGTCAGGATCTGGCTCAGGCGCGTGGCGTCCCCTTCCAGAGCGGCCGGCAGGTCGTCCGGTGCGTCGATCGCGAAGGCGATGCCCTTCGCGTCCGCTTCCACGGCCATCACGTCGGACAGCTCCCGCAGCAGGCCGCGCAGGCTGAAGGCGGTGCGCTCGACGATCAACTCGCCCGCCTCGATCTTCGACAGGTCGAGGACGTTGTTGAGAACCACCAGCAGCGACTTGCTGGCGAGTTTCACCTTGCCCAGCAAGTCCTGCTGCTGGCCGTCCAGCGCGGTCTGTCCGAGCAGGTAGGACAGGCCGATCACCGCGTTCATCGGCGTGCGGATCTCGTGGCTCATGTTGGCGAGGAACTCGCTCTTGGCAAGGTTGGCCTGTTCCGCCTTGTGCGTCGCTTCCCGCAGGGATTCCTCGTAGTGCTTGCGCTCCGTGATGTCGCGCGCGGCGGCAAACACGCCTTGCAGCTTGCGATCGCGGTCGTAGAAGGTCGTGGCGTTATAGGACACCACGGTCTCCTTGCCGTCCCGGTCGCGGGCCGTGAGCTCGTAGTTGGTGACCTTCTTCTTGCTCAGCACCAGCCCGATGCCGGCCTCGGCACGCTCCGGGTCGGTGAAGTAGTTCTTGAACGGCGCGCCTATCAGTTCGTCGCGCGTGCAGCTGGTCAGCGCCTCCATCTGCTTGTTGATGTCGGTGATGATGCCGGACGGGTCGGTGGTCATCAGAGCGTCGATATTGGCTTCGAACAGCGAGCGCGTATAGAACTGGTGGTCACGCAGGCGCTGGCCAAGCTGCTTCTGCTCCGCCTCGATCTGCTTGCGGGCGGTGTTGTCGGTGCCGATCAGCAGGTAGCCGATGATCCTGTCCTCGGCATCGCGCAGCGCCGTCACCGACACCACCGCCGGGAAACGGCTGCCGTCCTTGCGGATGTAGGTCAGCTCGTAGATGTCCTCGATGCCGCGCGAGGCCTTGAACACCAGGGCTTCGAAGCCCGGCGCGATCGGCGTCTCGAGTTCGACGCTCAGTGCCTTGGCGCGCGCGATCACTTCCTGCGGATCGGAGATGTCGGCCGGCGTGATCTTGTTGATCACGTCGCCGGCCGCGTAGCCCAGCATGCGTTCGGCGCCGACGATGAAGATCTGGATCACCCCTTTCGCATCGGTGGCGATGCTGGAGAAGTTGGCGCTGTTGAAGATCGCGCTCTGCAGCGCCCCCGCCTTCAGCAGCGCCTCCTCCGCGCGCTTGCGGGCCGTGTTGTCGGTGCCGATCAGCAGGTAGCCGATGATCCCGCCCTCGGCATCGCGCAGCGCCGTCACCGATACCACCGCCGGGAAGCGGCTGCCGTCCTTGCGGATGTAGGTCAGCTCATAGATGTCCTCGATGCCGCGTGAGGCCTTGAACACCAGGGCCTCGAAGCCTGGCGCGATCGGCGTCTCGAGCTCGACGCTCAATTCCTCGGCGCGCGCGATCACTTCCTGCGGATCCGAGATGTCCGCCGGCGTGATCTTGTTCATGACGTCTTCCGCCGTATAGCCGAGCATGCGTTCGGCGCCGACGTTGAAGATCTGGATCACGCCGTTCGCGTCCGTCGCGATGCTGGAGAAATTGGCGCTGTTGAAAATCGCGCTCTGAAGGGCGCCGGCCTTGCGTAGCGCCTCCTCGGCCCGCTTGTGGGCGGTGTTGTCGGTGCCGATCAGCAGGTAGCCGATGATCCCGCCCTCGGCATCGCGCAGCGCCGTCACCGACACGACCGCCGGGAAGCGGCTGCCGTCCTTGCGGATGTACGTCATTTCGTACATGTCCTCGATGCCGCGCGAGGCCTTGAACACCAGGGCCTCGAAGCCCGGCGCGATCGGCGTCTCGAGTTCGACGCTCAATGCCTTGGCACGCGCCACCAGTTCCTGCGGATCGGAGATGTCCGCCGGCGTGACCTTGTTGATCACGTCGACTGCCGCGTAGCCCAGCATGCGTTCGGCGCCGACGTTGAAGATCTGGATCACCCCCTTCGCATCGGTGGCGATGCTGGAGAAGTTGGCGCTGTTGAAGATCGCGCTCTGCAACGCGCCGGTCTTGAGCAATGCCTCCTGGCGGCGTGCCTCGGTGATGTACTCCACCGTGCCCGAATCAGGACTCGAAGTCCCCGTGGCGTGGACCTGCTTGGGCATTGTCGACTTTCTCGAAGAGCAGATCCAGGGCAGCGGGAACTGGCGAAGACTCGTCCGGCCGCGATTTGGATCGTCATCCAGCACCAGGTTTCGGTCTGGATGATGCGCGACTGTTACATGTAGCGCCCCCAGCACAGGTGGTTATGCCGCCACACGTAGCATTACGCCTAGGATGATTGGCTTACTGCCCCTAGGGAATCTGCCCGGGAGGGCCAGCGCTCAGGAAAGCGTGACGCGGGCGAACTTGCGCTTGCCGACCTGGACGACGTAAGTGCCGGCTTCCAGCTTGAGGCCCTTGTCGCTCACCACGCTGGAATCCACGCGCACGCCGCCGCCTTCGACCAGGCGGCTGGCCTCGCTGGCGGAAGGCGCCAGTCCGGCCTGCTTCAGCAGCTGGGCGATGCCCAGCGGCGCGCCGCTGAGCGTGACTTCCGGGATCTCATCCGGCACGCCGCCCTTGCTGCGGTTCACGAAGTCCTGCTCCGCGGCTTCGGCGGCGGCCGCATCGTGGAAGCGGGCGGTAATCTCCTTGGCCAGCAGCACCTTGGCGTCGCGCGGGTTGCGGCCGCCTTCGACCTCCGCTTTCAGCCTGGCGATGTCAGCCGCGCTGCGAAAGCTCAGGAGCGTGAACCAGCGCCACATCAGCACGTCGGAGATCGACATGACCTTGGCGAACATGGTGTTCGGCTCCTCGGTCACGCCGATGTAGTTGTTCTTGCTCTTCGACATCTTGTCGACGCCGTCCAGGCCTTCCAGCAGGGGCATGGTCAGGATGCACTGCGGCTCCTGGCCGTACTCGGCCTGCAGGTGCCGACCCATGAGCAGGTTGAACTTCTGGTCGGTGCCGCCGAGTTCCAGGTCGCTCTTCAGCGCCACCGAGTCGTAGCCCTGCATCAGCGGGTACAGGAATTCGTGGACGCTGATGGAAGAGCCGGCCTTGAAGCGGTCGTGGAAATCGTTGCGTTCCATCATCCGGGCCACCGTGTACCTGGCCGCCAGCTGGATCAATCCGCGGGCGCCCAGCGGGTCGCTCCACTCGGAGTTGTAACGAAGCTCGGTCCGGGCCGGGTCCAGGATCTTGTCGGCCTGGGCGCGATAAGTCTCGGCGTTGGCCTTGATCTGCTCCGCCGTCAATGGCGGCCGGGTCGTATTGCGGCCGGAAGGGTCGCCGATCATGGAAGTAAAGTCGCCGATCAGGAAGATGACCTGGTGGCCCAGGTCCTGCAGCTGGCGCATCTTGTTCAGCACCACGGTGTGGCCGATATGGATGTCCGGCGCGGTCGGGTCCAGGCCCAGCTTGATCCGCAGCGGCACCCCGGTGGCCTCCGAACGGGCCAGTTTCTGCAACCAGTCCTCGGACGGGATCAGCTCTTCCGCACCCCGCAGGGTGACGGCCAGGGCTTCCCGGGCGGCCTCGGTGACGGGCCACTTTTTTGTAACAAGCGCTTGATTCATAAGGAGTTTTACAGATGCCGGCCAGCTGAGGCTGGCTATACTGGCACCTCGCCGGGCAACCAGTCATTCTAGTTGCCATCAGTTTTCTTCCCGCTCCGTTGCCAGCAGACTTCGCCAGGCAACGCGGGCGACGACCTACCGCGGTGTAGGACGACAACGACATCGCGGAGAGGGGATCCCGTTTTGAATCAAGGTTTCAGGACCGCTGGGGAACAGCTCGTTTCGCGCGCCGCACAGGTGCTCGAACACCATCCCCGGCAAATTGCGGCCGTCGTGGCCGCGCTGCTGCTGTGCGGCGGCGGCGGCGCCTTTGCCGTGGCCTCGCTGGGCCCGGACCCCTCCGCGCTGCCCGTGCGCCAGGTGGTGGAGTCCGTCGAGTCGCTGCCGCTGGCCGTCCAGGTGGAAGCCCTGGACGGGCATCGCTTCAGCCTCTACAGCAGCGACACAGTGCGCAAGACCGACTCGGTGGACTCCTTGCTGGCCCGCCTGGGCATCAACGACCCGGCTGCCGCCGCCTTCCTGCGCCAGGACGTCGGTGCCCGCCAGCAGCTGCTGGCCGTGGCCGGCCGCACCGTCAGCATCGAGGCGAGTGACGACCACAACCTGCTGCGCCTGAAGGTGCGCTGGGGTTTCGACGACCCGGCCCGCTTCAAGCGCCTGGTGGTCGAGCGCCAGGCCGACGGCAAGTTCGCCTCCCGCATCGAAGAGGCGCCGCTGACGGCTTCATTGCGCATCGGCACCGGCGTGGTCCGTACCTCGCTGTACGCCGCCGTCGACGACGCCGGCATTCCGGACGCGGTGACGACCCAGCTGGTCGAGATCTTCTCCGGCACCATCGACTTCCACCGCGGCCTGCGCGCCGGTGACCAGTTCGCCGTGGTCTACGAGACGCTGGAAGCCGACGGCGAGCCCTTGCGCACCGGCCGCGTGATCTCGGCCGACTTCACCAATGCCGGCCGCCGCCAGGACGCCATGTGGTTCCAGGAGGCCGGCCAGCGCGGCGGTTACTTCAACTTCCAGGGCCAGAGCCTGGAGCGCGCCTTCCTGGCGGCGCCGCTGGCGGTGTCGCGGGTGACGAGCAGCTTCAAGATGCGCTTCCACCCCATCCTGCACACCTGGATCCAGCACAAGGGCGTGGACTACGGCGCGCCGGCCGGCACGCCGGTGCGCAGCGTCGGTGAAGGCCGGGTCGACTTCGCGGGCCGCATGGGCGGCTACGGCAACGTGGTGCAGATCGACCACGGCAAGGGCGACACCACGGTGTACGCCCACCTGAGCCGGATCGACGTCCGCCTGGGCCAGGGCGTACAGCGCGGCCAGGTGGTGGGCGCTGTCGGCTCCACCGGCTGGGCCACCGGTCCGCACCTGCACTTCGAATTCCGCGAGAACGGCGAGCAGCGCGACCCGATCGAGGTGGCCCGGCGCAGCCAGGCGACGACGCTGTCGGCCCAGGCCCGCCCGGCTTTCGAGAAGGCGGCGGAATCGCTGCGCAGCCAGCTGGCCGCGGTGGCCATGACCGCTTCGGCGGTCGCCTCGGCGCGCTGACGCCTTCTGGCTCCCTCTCCCGGCCAGGGAGAGGACTGGGGTGAGGGCAGCCGCGCTACCATCCGCGCATGCGCGACCTCTTCATCGGTCTCATGTCCGGCACGTCCATGGACGGCGTCGACGGCGTCCTGGCCGGTTTTTCCACCGGCCGGCCGCAGGTGCTGCAGCATGCCGGCACTCCCTTCCCCGACGCCTTGCGCGCGGAGCTGATGGCCCTCAACAGCTCCGGCCCGGACGAACTCCATCGCGCCTGGCTGGCCGGCAATGCCCTGATGCGGGTCTATGCCGACGTCGTCCACGCCCTGCTCTCCCATGCCCAG
>JAQGMU010000544.1 GCA_028292195.1 Ramlibacter sp.
GGGGCGCTGCGGCCGATGCCGGCCGTGCGGGCGATGATGGACATGCCGTTGGGATACTCCAACTGGTCCATGTTCTCCTTCAGCTCGGCCCGGTCGTCGCCCTCGATCCGGCGGCTGACGCCGCCGCCGCGCGGGTTGTTGGGCATCAGCACCACGTAGCGGCCGGCCAGCGAGATGAAGGTGGTGAGCGCCGCACCCTTGTTGCCGCGCTCTTCCTTCTCCACCTGCACCAGCAGTTCCTGGCCTTCCTTGATCGCCTCGTTGATGCGGGCGTTGGAGACCGACACCCCTTGCGCGAAGTACTGCTTGGAGATTTCCTTGAACGGCAGGAAGCCGTGGCGGTCTTCGCCGTAGTCCACGAAGCAGGCCTCGAGCGAGGGTTCGACCCGCGTCACGACCGCCTTGTAGATGTTGCCCTTGCGCTGTTCGCGCCCTTCGATTTCGATTTCGTAGTCGAGCAGTTTCTGCCCGTCCACGATCGCCAGCCGGCGTTCTTCCGCCTGCGTGGCGTTGATCAGCATCCGCTTCATTCGCGTCACCTTGTTCACGACCTCAAACGCGCCCCGGGGGGCGCGGACTTCGGTGCCGACTGACGCTTCGAAACGGAGGGAATTGCCGGAGTGCGATGCGGCTGCGTGAGCTTGCTAGCTCAGCAGCCGTCGCGAGGGCACAAGGATGAGGGCGAGCTGGCGACGGCGCTGTACCGCAAGGGCTGCGGTGGGAGAGACGCCGACGAGGGGCCACGGTGCCTGCATGGCGGGCGCCGGCCGGAGCCAGCGCCAGAAAGCCAGGAGAAACACCATCAGCACCGTTGTTCTCGCTTTGATCCGCCCACCAGCATTGGTTGTAGCTGGCGGACTTGAATTCCGTTCAGTGTTTCGAAGAGCCGGGCTTGGCCGGCGTCGCCCGCGCCACGACGGGCTCTGGCCCGGAATCTGCGCGGTACGGTGCCGGTGGCATCGACCTGCCAGCGCGCCTGGGTGGTGAGGGGTGGACTAAACTGCCAGCCAAATCAACCACTTACAGCGTAACGCTAGTGAAACAGATTATAGGGGGAGCCGGGCTCCCTGCAAGCGCTGAAGTCAAATTGATGACGGTCGGGGAGGAATCGGCCGGCCAGCGCCTGGACAATTTCCTCATTCGCATCCTCAAGGGGGTGCCGAAAACCCACGTCTACCGGATCATCCGCTCCGGCGAAGTACGGGTGAACAAGGGCCGGGCGCAGGCCGACACCCGGGTCGAAATCGGCGACGTGGTGCGGGTGCCGCCGGTGCGGCTGTCCGAAGCGGCGGCGGAAAAGCTGGAGAAACCGGCCCCGCCGCGCGAATTCCCGATCCTGTTCGAGGACGAGCACCTGCTTGCCATCGACAAGCCGGCCGGGGTGGCGGTGCACGGCGGCAGCGGCGTGAGCTTCGGTGTCATCGAGCAGCTGCGGCAGGCGCGGCCCGCCGCGAAATTCCTGGAGCTGGTGCATCGCCTGGACCGCGAGACCTCCGGCATCCTGCTGGTGGCCAAGAAGCGCTCGGCGCTCCTCAAGCTGCAGGACCAGTTCCGTGACCGCGAAACCGGCAAGACCTACCTGGCCCTGGTGGAAGGCGCCTGGCCCGGCACCAGGAAGGTGATCGACCTGCCGCTGCACAAATACCTGCTGGCCGACGGCGAGCGGCGGGTCAAGGTGGTGGCCAAGGACGATCCGGACGGCATGCGGTCCGTGACCATCGTGAAGGTCGCGCAGCGCATTTCACTCCCTCTCCGGCTGGCGGGAGAGGGCCGGGGCGAGGGCGGTCCCGAAATGACTCTTCTGGAGGTCACCATCAAGACCGGCCGCACCCACCAGATCCGTGTCCACCTGGCCAGCCAGGGCCATCCGATCGCCGGCGACGACAAGTACGGCGACTTCGAGCGCAACAAGGCCCTGCAGAAACAGGGCCTGAAGCGCATGTTCCTGCATGCCTGGCGGTTACAGTTCGACCATCCCGCCAGCGGCGAGCGTGTCGCGCTGCAAGCCCCGCTGCCCCCCGAACTGCAGAAATTCGTGAGCCATGCGTCCGCGCCAGTTTGACCTGATTGCCTTCGACTGGGACGGCACCCTGTTCGATTCGACCCAGATCATCGTCCGCTGCATCCAGCAGGCGGTGACCGACGTCGGCGGCGCCATGCCCACCGACCGTGCCGCCGCCTACGTGATCGGCATGGGACTGATGGAAGCGCTGGCGCACGCAGCGCCTGACGTGCCGCGCGAGCGCTACCCCGAACTCGGCGTGCGCTACCGCCACCACTACCTGGCCCGGCAGAACGACCTGAGCCTGTTCGAAGGCGTGCTGCCCATGCTGACCGACCTGCGGGACCGCCAGCACCGGCTGGCCGTTGCCACCGGCAAGTCGCGCCGCGGCCTCGACGACGTGCTGCGGACGGTGCAGCTCAAGAGCCTGTTCGACGGCTCGCGCACCGCCGACGAAACCGCCGGCAAGCCCGACCCGCGCATGCTGCTGGAGCTGATGCGCGAGTTCGGCACCGAGCCGCAGCGCACGCTGATGATCGGCGACACCACCCACGACCTGCAGATGGCGCTGAATGCCGGCTGCGCCAGCGTCGCCGTGACCTACGGCGCGCACGAGCCGCACGGCTTCGAGGCCCTCAGGCCGCGCGGCGTGGTGCACTCGGTGCGCGAGCTCCACGACTGGCTGCTGGCCAATGCCTGATGAACAGCTGGTCGTCCTGTGCAACTCCGTGGAGCTGGAGGACACCGGCCTGGCCGTGCCCTTCGATGTGGTCTACGGCGGCCAGACCTGCCGCGCCTTCGCCATCCGCTGGCAAGGGCAGGTGCAGGCCTACCTGAATCGCTGCGCCCACGTGGCGATGGAGATGGACTGGCAGCCCAACCGGTTCTTCGACGACAGCGGCCGCTGGCTGCTGTGCGGGACCCACGGTGCCGTCTACCAGCCGGACACGGGCGCCTGCGCCGGAGGTCCCTGCCGCGGCGGCCTGGTCCGCATTGCCCTGACCGAACGGGACGGCGTGGTGCACTGGCATACTGCCTTCAACCTACACCCCGTTGAGTTCTAGATGACCGAACCTGTCTTTCCCGATACGAGCTCTCCCGTGCCCCCGCCCGGCACGCCAGCGCCCGTGGCCGCCACGCCCGCCGTCAAGGTTGCCGAGCAGCCCGGCTGGGAACGCGCCACCATGGAGAAACTGCTGTTCGCCACGCTGGAGGAGCAGCGCACCGCGCGCCGCTGGCGCGCCTTCGTCCGGCTGGCATGGCTGGCTTTCTTCATCTTCCTGATCTGGACCTTGACCTACCGCGGCTCGCCCTCGGCCGACAAGTCCAGCCCGCATACCGCGGTGATCGAGATCGAGGGCGAGATCGGGCCGAAGCAGGAAGCCAGCGCCGAATTCATCGTGGCGGCGGCCAAGGCGGCGTTCGAGGACGCCGGCGCGCAGGGCGTGGTGCTGCTGATCAACTCGCCGGGCGGCAGCCCGGTGCAGGCCGGCATCATCAGCGACGAACTGAAGCGGCTGAAGGCCAAGTACAAGAAACCGTTGTATGCCGTGGTGGAGGAATCCTGCGCCTCGGCTGCCTATTACATCGCCACCTCGGCCGACCGCATCTTCGTCGACAAGGCCAGCATCGTCGGCAGCATCGGCGTGCTGATGGAGGGCTTCGGCTTCGTCGGACTGATGGACAAGCTGGGCATAGAGCGCCGCCTGCTGACGGCCGGCGAGAACAAGGGCTTCCTCGACCCGTTCAGCCCGCAGACCGACCGGCATCGCCAGCATGCGCAGGAGATGCTGGACCAGGTGCACCGCCAGTTCATCGACGTGGTGAAGGCCGGCCGCGGCAAGCGCCTGAAGGAAACCCCGGAGCTGTTCAGCGGCCTGTTCTGGACCGGCCAGCAGGCGGTGGAACTGGGCCTGGCCGACCAGCTGGGCAACTTGGACTACGTCGCCCGCGAAGTGATCAAGGCCGAAGAACTGGTGGACTACACCCGCCGCGAGAACGTTGCCGAGAGACTGGCAAAGAAGTTCGGGGCGGCGATGGGTGACGGCGCGGTGAAGGCGCTGAAGGCCATCCAGCCGATGCGCTGATCAGGGCCCGATCGCGAAAACGGCCGGCACGTCGTTGTTCACCGGCGCCGGCTGGGCTTTCCAGGCCGATGCCGCCGCACTGCGGCACTGCGCGGCCGGCAGCGTCAGCGCCGTCGCCACGGCGATTCGCGTCGTCGGCTTCAGGCGCTGCACCAGCGCCTGCCAGAGCGCCAGGTTCCGGTACGGCGTCTCGATGAAGATCTGGGCCTGGCCGGTGCGCAGCGCCAGCGCCTCCAGGTCGTTGATCCGCTGCACGCGCGCCGCCGCATCCTGCGGCAGGTAGCCGACGAAGGCGAAGTTCTGGCCGTTCAGGCCGCTGGCCGCCAGCGCCAGCAGGATAGACACCGGCCCCACCAGCGGCACCACCTGCACCCCCAGTTCATGCGCGGCCCGCACCACGGAGGAGCCCGGGTCGGCCACCGCCGGCATGCCCGCTTCGCTGAGCAGGCCGATGTCGTGGCCATCGAGGGCGGCCTGCAGCAAGGGCTTGGCGTCGAAGCTCCCCGGCCCGTGGTCGCCCTTCTTGTGCACGTCGCGCGGCAATTCCTGGATCTGCTGTTCCTGCATGGTCGCCGCCAGCGGCTGCACCTCGCCCACCCGCTTGAGGAAGGCCCGGGCCGACTTGGCGTTCTCGCAGATCCAGTGGGTCAGCCCAGCTGCCGTGGCGATGGTGCCGTCCGGCAGCACCTGGCGCAGCGGCACCGTTTCCGCGCAGCCGAAGTCCAGCGGCGTCGGGACCAGGAAGAGGCGGGCGGGCATCAGAACACCTCCAGGCCGGCGGCGCGCAGCATGCGGCAGGTGCGGATCAGCGGCAGGCCGACCAGCGCGGTGGGGTCGTCGCTGTCGATCGCGTCGAGCAAGGCGATGCCGAGCCCCTCGCTCTTGGCGCTGCCGGCGCAGTCGTACGGCTGCTCCGCGCGCAGGTAGGACTCGATCTCTTCGCGGGTGAGGGCACGGAACCGCACGCGCACCGGCGCGAGGTCGTGCTGGGCAAAGCCGGTGGCCAGGCAGACCACGCTCAAGGCGGTCTGGAACACCACCGTGCGGCCGCTCATGCGCGTGAGCTGGGCCACCGCATTGGCATGGTTGCCGGGTTTGCCGAGCGGCTCGCCGTCCAGGTCGGCCACCTGGTCCGAGCCGATCACGATGGCCTCGGGTTGGCGCCGGGCCACGGCTTGCGCCTTGGCAGCCGACAGCCGGCGTGCCAGCGCTTCAGGCAGTTCGCCGGCGAGCGGCGTCTCGTCCACGTGCGGCGCCTCCACCGTGAAGGGCAGCTGCAGGCGGGTCAGCAGTTCGCGGCGGTAGACGGAGGTCGAGCCAAGCACCAGGGGGCGCCCGGTTGAGTCAGGTAGAGACAGCGGCATTCGCCGATTCTCTTACACTGGATTCATGGCCAAGGACTTCGACCCGCACCGCCTGGACGTGCGCCGTTTCGCCGAGGAGGGCGCCGAACTCTCCGTCGACGACAAACTTTCCCGTTTTCGCCGCCTGCACGCCGAAACCACGGGGCCCACCGGGGAGCGCACGGTGCACTGGGGCGCGCGCGGCGAGATGCACAACGCGCGCCACGTGCACCCCGAGATCTGGGTGCACCTGGAGGCCGATGCGAAGCTGCCGATGGTCTGCCAGCGCTGCCTGAACCCGGTGGAGGTGCCGCTGGAAGTGAGCCGGTCCTTCCGCTTCGTCGCCGACGAGGCCACCGCGGTGGCGCAGGACGAGGAGTCGGAAGAGGACATCCTGGCCCTGTCGCGCAGTTTCGACCTGCTCGAACTGCTGGAAGACGAGCTGCTGATGGAGGTGCCGGTGGCGCCGCTGCACGCCGTCTGCCCCGAGGCCGTGAAAATGTCCGCGGTCGACCCGGACTTCGAGACGGCGCAGCCCGAAAAAGAGCATCCATTCGCCTTGCTGGGCCGGCTCAAGACGGGCAAGAGCTAGGAAGAACGCTTTGGGCTATAATCGTGGGCTTCGCGCCAGACCGGCTTGCGGGCTTTCAGAGCGCAAGGCCCCAGGCATTCTGCTTATTTGGCGTAGCGTCCAACCGATCAACCTCCAGCTGCCCCCGGGTGGCCGGCCGATTCCAGGAGCCCATCATGGCTGTCCAGCAAAACAAGAAGTCGCCTTCCAAGCGCGGCATGCACCGTTCGCACAACGCGCTGAATGTGCCGGGCATCGCGGTGGAGCCGACCACCGGCGAAATCCACCTGCGCCACCACATCAGCCCGACCGGCTTCTATCGCGGCCGCAAGGTCGTGAAGACCAAGAACGACGCCTGAGCGTTCCTGACGGCACCGGGCCCGGCTGCGCCAAAGCGCAGTTCGGGCCTTTGTCTTCTCGGGTCCTGAACAAGCGCGGTTTGGCTCTACATTGCAGGCCATGACAACGACCCTCGCCGTCGACTGCATGGGAGGCGACCATGGCCCCCGGGTGACGCTCGCTGCCTGCCGGCAGTTCCTCGCGGCGCACCCGGAAGCGCAGCTGCTCCTGGTCGGAGCCCCGGCCGCGCTCGAATCCTTCCAGCATCCCCGTGCCCGCATCGTCGCCGCCTCCGAAGTGGTGACCATGGACGACGCCGTCGAAGTGGCGCTGCGCAAGAAGAAGGATTCATCGATGCGCGTGGCCATCGCGCAGGTGAAGTCGGGCGAAGCGCAAGCCGCCCTCTCGGCCGGCAACACCGGCGCCTTGATGGCCGTGGCGCGCTACCTGCTGAAGACGCTGGACGGCATCGACCGCCCGGCGATCGCCTCGCACCTGCCCAATGCCAAGGGCGGCGCAACCACTGTTCTCGACCTGGGCGCGAACGTCGACTGCAACGAGCATCACCTGCTGCAGTTTGCGGTCATGGGCTCGGCCCTGGTGGCAGCGCTCTCCGGCAACAACAGCCCTTCGGTCGGCCTCCTCAACATCGGCGAGGAAGTGATCAAGGG
>JAQGMU010000651.1 GCA_028292195.1 Ramlibacter sp.
AGTCCATGTACATGGGGAGCATGTCGTAGCGGGCCAGCGCGGCCACGTAGCTCGGGTCTTCCATCGCCTTCTTGAAGGCGTCGTGCAGTTTCTTCACCACGTCCGGCGGCGTGCCCTTGGGGGCGCCGATGCCGAAGGGCGAGTTCTGCACGATGTCCAGGCCCAGTTCCTTCAGCGTCGGTGCGTCCGGAAATTTGTCCAGGCGCTTCTCGCCCCAGGTGTTGAGCACGCGGATCTTGCCGGCCTGCACCAGCGGCGCGAAGCCGGTGGAATCGGCGGCGGCCATGACGTGGCCGCCGGAAATGGCCTGCATCAGTTCGGCGCTGCCCTTGTATGGAATGTGGTTCAGCTGCAGGCCCAGCTTCTGCGAAATCAGCTCCGTGGTCAGGTGCGGGCTGGTCAGGGTGCCGGTCGACCCGTAGCTCAGCTTGCCGGGATTCGCCTTGGCATAGCCGACGAAGTCGTTCCAGTTCTTGATGGGGCTGTCGGCCGGCACCACGATGCCGAAGGCATAGCCGGTGACGTTGATGACGTAGTTGATGTCCTTGACCGGGTCCCAGCTGATCTTCGTGGTGTACGGCAGGCGGAACACGCCCAGCGGGATCTGCGCCAGCGTGTAGCCGTCGGCGGCGGAGGTCTGCAGCAGTTGCGCCGGCAGCGTGCCGCCGGCACCCGGCTTGTTCTCGACGATCATCGGCTGGCCGAGGATCTTGCCGGCGTTGTCGGCCAGCTGGCGCATGGTGATGTCGGTCGGCCCACCGGCCGGGAAGGCGATCACCAGCCTGATCGGCTTGGCGGGAAAGGACGACTGGGCTTGCGCGCCCAGGCTGGCGGCGGCCAGCGTGGCGGCGGCCAGCTGGACGAGGTGACGGCGGCGCATCGGGACTCCTGTGATGGCAAATGGGGCGAACGCGCATTGCAGCGCGCCGCCCCGTTCGCGGCAATCGGGAGTGACCCGCCCGGCAGTAACCTGAGTGACAGGCTCAGCAGCCTTCCGGCCGGTCGCCCCGCATCGGAATGGAACCCGTCAGCACGATGGTCCGCCCGGTGCTCTGGGTCGAAGTCAGCACAGCGCCGGTGTAGGTGACGCGGTTGTTGGTGCGGTCGACCGTCGCGCCTGTCGTTCCCTCCAGGCGGAACTCCACGGTGGCGATCGAGACGAAAGTGGTGTCCAGCGCGTTGGTCCCGGGCAGGTAGCGGATGTCGCCGTCCATGATCTTGCCGCCGGCGGGCTCCGTCGGCCCGGCGAAGCGGAACCGGCAGGTCTCGTGCTCCCCGATCGGGTTGACCTTGGTCACGTTGTTGAGGGACAGGTTGCCCGTGGTGTACACGCCGTTCAGCCCGACGTCCGCGCCAGTGGCGCCGCTGACGGTGACGGTCGCGCTAGCGCCGGACGGCGACGGCTCGTGTTCGTTGACGATGATGCCTTCGTCACCGCCGCCGCAAGCGGCCAGCAGCACAGCCAGGGCAAGGGCACTGGTGGAAGAGAGAAAGAGTTTCATTTGCGACCTCGCGTTCAAAGACCGAAGCCGAGGCTAGGAAGCGCCCGCCCGAAACCAAGTGGGAAATCTGCCGACGGACTTGTCGGACAAAACCGACTTTGCAATCAGGCGTTTTCGAAACCGTCCAGCACGTTCACCGTGTTGATGCCGACCTCGGCCACCGCGTAGCCGCCTTCGAACACGAACAGCGTCGGCAGGCCGGCAGCCGCCAGGTCCGCGCCGACCCGCAGGTAGTCCTCGCTGCGCAGGCCGAAGCCGGAGATCGGATCGCCCTCGAAGGTGTCGACGCCGAGCGAGAGCACCAGCGCTTCGGCGCCGAAGGCGCGAATGGCAAGCAGCGCCTGGGCCACGGCCTCGCGCCAGCGATCGAAGCCGGTGCCGCGCGGCAGCGGCAGGTTGAGGTTGCAGCCTTCGCCCTTGCCGGTCCCGCGTTCGTCGGCATAGCCCAGGTAGTACGGATACTCGGTATGCGGGTCGCCGTGCACGCTGGCGAAGAAGATGTCGGGGCGCTGGTAGAAGATCGCCTGCGTGCCGTTGCCGTGGTGGTAATCGAGATCGAGCACCGCCACGCGGGCGAGGCCCTGGTCACGCAGGAATTGCGCTGCGATGGCGGCGTTGTTCAGGAAGCAGTAGCCGCCGAAGAAGTCGTGCCCGGCGTGATGGCCGGGCGGCCGCGTCAGTGCGAAGGCGCCGCGCTCGCCGGCCAGCAGGCTGCGCGCGCCGGCCACCGCGCAGTCGGCGCCATGGCGCGCGGCCGCCCAGGTGCCGGCCGTGATGGGCGAGCCGGCGTCGAAGGAGAACAGGCCCATGCGGGCCGGGAAGCTGGCCGGCAGCACGTCGCTGCGGAAGGTGCGGATCGGCCAGTACGAAGGCAGCGCATCGCGCTCGGCGTTCCGCGGGTCGAGCGCGATCCACTCCTGCCAGGCGGTGCCGAGGAAGTCGAGGTAGCGCGGCGCGTGGATGCGCTCGAGGATGGCGCGGTCTGCTTCGGGTGCGGATTCGATGCTGCCGAACTTGCGCGCCTTCAGCTCGTGCAACACGTAGTCGGCACGAGCCGGGACTTCGAAGCACGGCACCAGGGCGCCGCGGAACATTTCGTGGCGGCCGTGGTGGAGGGGATGGCGGTCGTTGTAAAAGACTTTCATCCCGCTATCGTAGGCTGGGGTGCAAACCCCAGCGTTTGCGCGCATCGCTGGGGTTTGCACCCCAGCCTACGGGCTCTCGCCGCGACGCGAAACGTGAAATTCGTAAGGTGCCCCGTGCTCTATCTCGCCAGCACCGGCCCCAGCGCCACTCCCGTATGCGTCCCCAAGGCCACCACCTCCTCCGGCGGCGCGGCCGCCACCACCTTGCCACCGGCCGAGCCCCCATCCGGGCCCAGGTCGATGATCCAGTCGGCTTCGGCGATCACGTCCAGGTCGTGCTCGATCACCACCACGCTGTGGCCGCCGTCCACCAGGCGGTGCAGCACGCGGACCAGCTTCTCCACGTCGGCCATGTGCAGGCCCACCGTCGGCTCGTCCAGCACGTACAGCGTGTGCGGAGCCTTCTGGCCGCGCCGCGTGATGTCGTCGCGCACCTTGGACAGCTCGGTCACCAGCTTGATCCGCTGCGCCTCGCCGCCCGACAGCGTCGGTGATGGCTGCCCCAGCGTCAGGTAGCCCAGGCCGACGTCCTGCAGCAGCTGCAGCGGGTGGCTGATGTTGGTCATGGTGGCGAAGAACTCGACCGCCTCGTCCACTTCCATCTGCAGCACGTCGCCGATGCTCTTGCCGCGCCAGGTGACGGCCAGCGTCTCCGGGTTGAAGCGGGCGCCGCGGCAGGCCTCGCACGGCACCTTCACGTCCGGCAGGAAGCTCATGGCGATGGTCCGCACGCCCTGCCCTTCGCAGGTGGGGCAGCGGCCCTCGCCGGTGTTGAACGAGAAGCGGCCCGGGCCGTAGCCGCGGGCGCGCGCCTCCAGCGTATCGGCGAACAGCTTGCGGATGGTGTCCCAGAAGCCGATGTAGGTGGCCGGGCAGGAACGCGGCGTCTTGCCGATCGGCGTCTGGTCCACTTCCAGCACGCGGTCGATGGTCTGGTAGCCCTCGACCGACTTGCAGCCGCTCCACTTCGGCCGCTTGCCCGCGGCGTCGGCGTCGCGGCCGGCCTTGGTGTAGCGCTGCTGCACCGCGGCCTGCACGTTGTGCAGGAGCACGTCGCGCGCCAGCGTCGACTTGCCGGAGCCGGACACGCCGGTCACGACGACGAGGCGCCTGAGCGGCACGTCGACATCGACGTCGTCCAGGTTGTGCAAGTCGGCCCCCTTCAGGCGCAGGAACGACGCCGGTGCGCCGCCATTCCCTGCGGGAACGATCGCACTGGACATTTGCGCGAGCATGGTGCGCAGCTTCTTGCCCTTCGCCACCTTCGCCGGTTTTTCCACCACCGGCAGGCCCGGGGGCTGGCGGTCGTGCATCGCGTCCACCGTGCGGCGGGCCTTCAGCGGGTGCTTCATGGCGTGCAGCAGGTAGCGGCCGGTGAGCGACTCCGCGCTGCGCGTAAGGTCTTCCGCCGAGCCCTGCGCCACCACGTTGCCACCGCGCTTGCCGGCGCCGGGCCCGATGTCGATGATGTGGTCGGCGCGGCGGATCGTGTCCTCGTCGTGCTCCACCACCACCAGCGTATTGCCCTTGCCGCCCAGCTTGTGCAGCGCGTCCAGCAGGATCTGGTTGTCGCGCGCATGCAGGCCGATGGTCGGCTCGTCCAGCACGTAGCAGACGCCTTGCAGGTTGGACCCGAGCTGCGCCGCCAGCCGGATGCGCTGCGCCTCGCCGCCCGAGAGCGTGGGCGCGCCGCGGTCGAGCGTCAGGTAGCCCAGGCCGACTTCCTCCAGGAACTCCAGCCGCGAACGGATCTCGGGAATCAGGTCGCGCGAGATGCCCTGCTCGCGGGTGCTCAGCACGTCGATGACCTGCAGGCTCTCGACCCAGCGGCGGACGTCGCGCACCGACAGCGCGGCGACGTCGGCGATGCCGGTCTTGTCGAAGCGCACCGCGCGCGCCTGCTTGTTCAGGCGGCTGCCGTGGCAGGTGGCGCAGATTTCATCCGTGAGGTCTTCCACCTCGGGCTCGGCGAAGGTCTGCTCGCGGCCCTTCTCCTCGGCGAACACGGTGTCGTCGAACACCTTGCGCTGGTCGCGCGTCAGCTTGACGCCGGTGCCCACGCAATCGGGGCACCAGCCGTGCTTGCTGTTGTACGAGAACAGGCGCGGGTCCAGTTCCGCGTAGCTGGTGGCGCACACCGGGCAGGCCCGCAGCGTCGAGAACACTTCGACCTTGCCGATGGCGTCGTGCTGGCCGATGCCGTTCAGGAACGCGGCCTTCAGGCCGTCCAGCGGCGCCAGCACGTGCAGCACGCCCTTGCCGTGCTCCAGGGCGACGGCGATCTTCTCGCGCAGCAGCGCCTCGTTGCCGGGCGTGATGTCCAGGTCGCACACCGGCAGTTCGATGGTGTGCTCCTTGAAGCGGTCGATGCGCGGGAAGCCGGTGGTCGGCAGGAAGTTGCCGTCCACGCGCAGGTGGCTGTAGCCGCGCGGCCGCGCCCAGTCGGCCAGCTCGGTGTAGACGCCCTTGCGGTTGGTGACCAGCGGGGCCATCAGGCCGATGTGCTGGCCGCGATAGCGCTTCATGATCTGCGCCACGATCAGGTCCGGCGTCTGCGGCCGCACTTCGGCGCCGTCGTTGACGCAGTGCTGTATGCCCAGCTTGACGTACAGCAGGCGCAGGAAGTGCCAGACCTCGGTGGTGGTGCCGACGGTGGACTTGCGGCCGCCGCGCGACAGCCGCTGCTCGATCGCCACGGTGGGCGGAATGCCGTAGACCGCATCGACCTCGGGCCGCCCGGCCGGCTGCACGATGGAACGCGCATAGGCATTCAGCGACTCCAGGTAGCGCCGCTGGCCCTCGTTGAACAGGATGTCGAAGGCCAGAGTCGACTTGCCCGAGCCGGACACGCCGGTGATCACGCTGAACTTGCCGTGCGGAATGTCGACGCTCAGGTTCTTGAGGTTGTGCTCCTTGGCGTTGACGATCTGGATCGCGTTGGGCCGCTCCACCTTGGGTTCGGATACCAGCTTCACCGCCAGCTTCTCCGACACGCCCAGCGTGCCGTCGTACTCGCGCAGCGCCTTCGCGGTGTGCGATGTCAGATGCAGCTTCACTTCCTCCGGCGGACCCTCCGCCACCACCAGACCGCCCTGGTCGCCGCCTTCCGGCCCCAGGTCGATCAGCCAGTCGGCGGCGCGGATCACGTCGAGGTTGTGCTCGATGATGATCAGCGAGTTGCCGGCTTCCAGCAGCTTGCGCAGCGCGCGCATCAACTTGGCGATGTCGTCGAAGTGCAGGCCGGTGGTCGGCTCGTCGAACATGAACAGCGTGCCGCGGGTGGCCTTGGCCTGCCGGCTCGACGAGGCGGAGCGCGCCGCCTCGGCCAGGAAGCCGGCCAGCTTGAGCCGCTGCGACTCGCCGCCCGACAGCGTAGGCACCGGCTGCCCCAGCTTCACGTATTCCAGGCCGACGTCGACGATGGGCTGCAGCGCGCGGATGACGTCGCGGTCGTTGGCGAACAGCGAGACCGCCTCGCTGACCGTCAGGTCCAGCACGTCGGCCACGTTCAGCCGGCGCGGCGCGACGGCGCCGATAGGCTGCCGCTCGATGTGCACTTCCAGGATCTCCGGCCGGTAGCGCTTGCCGTCGCAGTCCGGGCAGCGCAGGTAGACGTCGGACAGGAACTGCATCTCGACGTGCTCGTAGCCGGAGCCGCCGCAGGTGGGGCAGCGGCCGTCGCCGGAGTTGAAGCTGAACTTCGAGCCGGTGTAGCCGCGCTGCCTGGCCAGCGGCGCAGTGGCGAAGATCTCGCGGACCGAGTCCCAGGCGCCGACATAGCTGGCCGGGTTCGAGCGCGCGGTCTTGCCGATCTGCGACTGGTCGACGAACA
This sequence comes from Ramlibacter sp., assembly GCA_028292195.1. GTDB lineage: Bacteria > Pseudomonadota > Gammaproteobacteria > Burkholderiales > Burkholderiaceae_C > Ramlibacter. The sequence continues at coordinate 6,480 of JAQGMU010000651.1, forward strand.
CCACGTCGGCCAGCTGCTCGGCGCCCAGCATGCGATCGTGCAGGCCGGGCGTTTCGGTGGCCCGGCCGAAGTGCCGCAGCAGCGCCGGCGCCAGGATGTCCTGGATCAGGCTGGACTTGCCCGAGCCGGACACGCCGGTCACGCACACCAGCCGCTGCAGCGGAAACTCCACCGACACGTTCTGCAGGTTGTGCTCGCGCGCGCCTTCCAGCACCAGCCGCGGCGTGGCCTCGGTCACGGCGCGCTTGAAGCCCATGCCGACGTGCTTGCGCGCGCCCAGGTAGGCGCCGGTCAGGGTGTCGGCATCGCGCAGGTCGTTGGTGCTGCCGTCGAACACGATCTGGCCGCCGCGCTCGCCCGGGCCCGGGCCCATGTCGATGATGCGGTCGGCCGCCACCATCACGGCGGGGTCGTGCTCCACCACCACCAGCGTGTTGCCGGCATCGCGCAGCCGGTGCATGGCCTGCGTGATGCGCCCCATGTCGCGCGGGTGCAGGCCGATGCTGGGTTCGTCCAGCACGAACAGCGTGTTCACCAGCGAGGTGCCCAGCGCCGTGGTGAGGTTGATGCGCTGCACTTCGCCGCCCGACAGCGTGCGGCTCTGCCGGTCCAGCGTCAGGTAGCCGATGCCGACGTCCACCAGGTATTTCAGCCGGGTGTTGATCTCTTCGAACAGGAGCTTCAGTGCCTGCAGTTCGCCGGTGCCGGCATGGGCCTCGGTGCCCGGCTCGACCCGGTCAAAGAATCTCCGCAGCCGCTCGATGGGCAGGATCATCAGGTCGTGCAGCGACAGCCCGGGCAGGGTCTCGAGTTGTTCGCGCGACCACTGCACGCCGACCGGCATGAAGCGCCGGGACGGCTCCAGCACCGCATCGGCGTCTTCCTTGCTGCCCAGGCGCCACAGCAGCGCCTCCGTTTTCAGGCGCGCGCCACCGCAGGCCTCGCACGGCGTGTAGCTGCGGTACTTGGACAAGAGCACCCGGATGTGCATCTTGTAGGCCTTGCTCTCCAGGTACTGGAAGAAGCGCTTGACCCCGTACCACTGCTTGTTCCACTGGCCGTCGCGGTAGCTGGGCGTGCCGTCGATCACCCAGTGCTTCTGCTCGGGGGTCAGCTTGTACCAGGGCGTGTCGCGCGGCACGCCGGCGGCCTCGGCGTGCCGCATCATGTCGTCCTGCGACTCCGACCAGGCCGGTGTCTGGAAGGTCTTGACGGCGCCCGCGCGCAGCGTCAGCTTGTCGTTCGGCATCACCAGGCCGTAGTCGACGCCGATCACGCGGCCGAAGCCGCGGCAGGTTTCGCAGGCCCCCACCGGCGAGTTGAAGGAGAACATCGACGGCACCGGGTCGGCATAGCGGATGTCGCTGTCCGGGCAGTGCAGGCCGGTGGAGAACTTCCAGACCTCCTTGGCTTCGTCGTCACCCGCGTACACCGCCAGGCGCCCGCTGCCTCGCTTCAGCGCCACCTCGATCGCCTCGATCGCGCGCGCTTTCTCCACGCCCTGGATGCGGAAGCGGTCGGCCACCACGTCCAGCACCTTGCGCGGGCCGGTCACGGTGCTGACTTCACGCTCCGCCTGCACGCGGGTGAAGCCGCTGGCGGACAGCCATTGCTCGACTTCTTCCTGCGTGGTGACGGCCGGCAGTTCCACCGGGAAGGTGACGACCAGCCGCGGGTCGGTGCCGAGCGTGCGCGCCATCAGCTGCTCGTAGATGGATTCCGGCGTGTCGTGCCGCACCTGCAGCGCCGTCTGCTTGTCGAACAGCTGCGCCGCCCGCGCGAACAGCAGCTTCAGGTGGTCGTTCAGTTCGGTCATCGTGCCGACCGTGGAGCGCGAGGAGCGCACCGGGTTGGTCTGGTCGATGGCGATCGCCGGGGGCACGCCTTCCACGCGGTCCACCGCCGGCTTGTCCATGCGGTCCAGGAACTGGCGCGCGTAGGCCGAGAAGGTTTCCACGTAGCGCCGCTGCCCTTCGGCATACAGCGTGTCGAAGACCAGGCTGGACTTGCCGGAGCCGCTGGGTCCGGTGACCACCGTCAGTTCACCCGTGCGCAGGTCGACGTCGAGATTCTTGAGATTGTGTTGTCTGGCGCCGCGGATGCGGATGGTTCCCTGGGACATGGAGACCTTGTTCTGGTGAGGCCCAACATTCTAGGGATGGCGGAACAGCCGGGCTGGCGCAGGGACTTGGGATTCCGCGCCACGCCAAGGTGCGGAATATTCCACGGTTACAAGTCCCGCCATCGACACGGCCAGCTCATCTGCTTACACTCTGTCACAACAACGAGGGAATCAAATGAAGAAGTGGATCGTCGCGGCCGCTGCCGCGCTGGCCTTCGCGCCCGCCTTCGCCCAGATCCTGGTCGGCCAGACTGCCGGCTTCAGCGGCCCGGTGGCGGCCGGCGTGAAGGAGGCCACGGAAGGCGCCAGGCTCTGGATCGACGCCGTCAATGCCAAGGGCGGTGTTCACGGCCAGCGGATCGAGCTGGTCCAGATGGACGACAAGTTCGAGCCGCCGCTGGCCAAGGCCAACGCCAAGGTCCTGATCGAGGAAAAGAACGTGCTGGTGCTGTTCCTGAACCGGGGCACGCCGCACACCGAAGGCATCATCCCGTTGCTGGAGGCGAACGGCATCGCACTGGTGGCGCCGTCGACCGGCGCCATGGTGCTGCACCAGCCGGTGAAGAAGTACGTGTTCAACGTGCGCGCCACCTACCAGCGCGAGGCCGAGAAAGCGGTGACGCACCTGCGGACACTGGGCATCGAGCGCATCGCCGTCGTCCACGCCGACGACTCGTTCGGCCTCGACGGCCTGGAAGGCGCGAAGAAGGGCTTCGCCAAGGGCGGCTTCGCGCCGGCGGTGGTGATCAAGGCCGACCGCGGCAAGCCGGATTACAAGCAGATCATCCCGGCCATCCTCGCCAGCCAGGCGCAGGCGGTGCTGTGGATCGCCTCGGGCAACGGTGTCTCCGATGGCGTGAAGGCGCTGCGCCTCGCCAGGTCGGCGGCCCAGGTGGTGACGCTGTCGAACAACGCGTCCACCGGCTTCATCAAGAGCCTGGGCAACGATGCCCGCGGCGTGATCGTCACGCAGGTGTTCCCGTACGAGCGTTCGGTGGCCTTTTCCTTCGTCAAGGACGCGATGGACCTCTCCAAGGCCAAGGGCCTGGGCGACGTGAGCCCGGCGATGCTGGAAGGCTTTGCCGCCGCCCGCGTGCTGGTCGAGGGCCTGCGCCGCGCCGGCCCGAAGCCGACCCGCGCCAGCGTGGTGGCCGCGTTGGAGGGAATGAAGAAGTTCGACCTGGGCGGGCTGGAGCTTGCCTACGGTCCGGATGACCACACGGGGCTGGATTTCGCCGACCTGTCGATCATCGGCCAGGACGGGAAGTTCAAGCGCTGATCGAGGTGTAGCGGATGCGCGCGGGGACGTGGCGCGCAGCCGGGCTGCTGCACAATGCCCGCGTGAAGAACGGCAGCACCAGCAGCAAGGACGAGGCATTGGTCAGCGCACGCGACGCGCTGGCGATGCTCGGGGTCAAGGCGCAGACGCTCTACTCGTACGTGAGCCGCGGCCTGATCCGCGTGGCGCCTTCGGCCGCGGACGGGACGCGCATGTACTTCCGCAAGGACGTCGAGGCCGTCACCGCCAAGGGCCGCAGCGACCTCGCCGCCACCAGCGCCGCCGAGCGCAGCCTGCGCTGGGGGGGTGCGGCGGTGCTGCACACCGCGATCACCTTCGTCGGTCCCGGTGGACCGGTCTACCGCGGCCAGGCGGCGCTGGACCTGGCGCGCGCCGGCCGCAGCTTCGAGGAATGCGCGGAGCTGCTGTGGAACGGCGCCCTGCCCAAGGAGCCGCCGGTGTGGCCGGCCCCGGCAGTGCCCCGGGTGTTCGCCGACTACGCGCGTGTGATCTGCGCCGTCGCGCCGCAGAACAGCTCGCGCCACCTGCTCGCATTGGTCGCCAACGCCTTCATTGCCACCGCGGAGCGCGGCGGCGCCGCCGAGCCGGGCCGCCAGGAGCGCGACGCCCGCCAGCTGATCCAGGTGCTGGCCTCCGCGTTCGGGCTGCTGCGCGCCCGGCCGCGGCTCGCCCCGCCGGGCGTGGCCGAACCCATCGCCATGCTGGTGGCCCAGGCCAGCGGGATCGGCACCGCCCGGCCCGCCATCGCGGCGCTGAATGCCTGCCTGGTGGTGACGGCCGACCACGAGCTGACGTCATCCACTTTCGTGGCGCGCATCGCCGCCTCGGCCGGGGCCGACGGCATGTCCTGCATCAGCAGCGCGCTCGCCTCCTTCGAGGGCCAGAAGAACGGGCTGGGCTGCGACGAGTGCGAACAGGCCCTGGCCGCTGCCGGCTCGCGCAAGGCCTACCTGGCCGCCATCGCGCGCAGCCTGGCCGAGCGCAGGCCGATCGCGGGCTACGACCATTACGTCTATCCCGACGGCGACCCCCGCGGCGAGTACCTCGTGGAGATCGCCACCGCGCTGGCTGGCAAGCGCGCCGATACCGCCTGGATGGTCGGCTGGATCGCCGCGGCACGCGCGCAACTCGGCGTGAGGCCGAGCGTGGTGGCCGGGCTGGTCGCGGTGTGCGCCGCGCTGGGCATGCCGCGCCGCAGTGCCGGCGCCCTGATGGCACTCAGCCGCACGGCGGGCTGGCTGGCCCATTCGACGGAACAGCGCCTCAGCGGCGTGGCCGTGCGGCCGCGCGCGCGCTACATCGGCGTGAGTCCGCCGGAACGCTGAACGCCCCGGCGGGGCTCAGGACTGCGCGGGCGCGTCCCAGCTGCGCAGGCGGTCCATGCCGGCCACGCGCGCCGCCCATTTCTCGCCGGCGCCGGGATTCTTGCAATAGAGCGGCGGCTGGCCGGCGACCACGCGGCGGATGTTCTCCACGGCCGCGGCCCGCAGCGAATCGACGTTCTCCCTGGTGTAGCCCACCGCGTGCGGCGTCAGGATCACGTTGTCCAGGCTGCGCAGAGGGCTCTCCATGGGCAGCGGCTCGCGGGCGAAGGTATCGAGCGCGGCGCCGGCGATCCGGCGCTCCTGCAGAACGCGCACCAGCGCCGGCTCGTCGATGGCGTCGCCGCGGGAGACGTTGACCAGGTAGGCCGAGCGCTTCATCAGCCCCAGCGTGCGCTCGTTCACCAGCTGGCGGTTCTGCGGCGTCACGGCGATGCAGATGCACACCAGGTCAGCCTGCGCCATCACCTCGTCCAGCGGCGCCAGCCGCACGCCGGCAGGCAGGCTGCCCGGGTCCGCATGCGGGCTGTACGCCAGCACCTCGACGTCGAACGGCTGCAGCAGGCGCGCCAGCGAGCGGCCGATGTTGCCCAGCCCGAGGATGCCGATGCGCTTGCCGCGCAGCGTGCGGGCGTGCACCTGGTCGGGCGCCGGCCGGGGCCGGTTCTCGCGCAGGTGCTGCTCGCTGGTCCGCAGGCCGTAGGAAAGATTCAGCATGAACATCAGCGCGGCCTCGGCCATGCCGATGTAGTTCTCCGGCGTGGAGCCGTTGCCCACCAGGATGCCGAGTTCGCTGGCCGCGGCCAGGTCCACGGTCTCCACCCCGATGGTCGGGTTGACCACCGCGCGCAGCCTGGAGCAGGCCGCCAGCATCTCGCCGGTGCAAAGCGCGCGCGAGCTGAACATGGCGACGTCGGCATGCTTCATCTGGTCCAGGTACGGTGCCGGCAGCACGCCCGGCTTGTCCCCGGGCTTGCTGGGCGGGCCGCGCGTGACGTCGACGCCCTTGCGTTCCAGGTCCTGCACGATGCCGGCGAACAGCGGCTCCAGCATATGGTCCTGCACCGCGAACACGCGCGGCGTGCGGCTGTCGCTCACTTCAGGCGGCCCGTCTGGACGTAGAAGGAGCGCTCGGCGCGAGCCAGCCGCTCGAGTTCGGCCGTGACCTTGGCGGGCGTGTCCATCGCGGGATCCTGGATGCCGCCGAGCTTCTCGAGTTCGGCATTGAGCTGCGGGTCCTTCATCACTTCGTTGAAGGCAGCCACCAGCCAGGTGCGGCGATCGGCGGGAATGCCTTTCGGCGCGATCACGTAACGCCACATCACCCAGTTGACGTCGTCGGTGTTGAGCACCGAGTTGAAGGTCGGCACGCCGGGCACGGCGGCGATCGGCTTCAGGCTGGCCACGGCGATCGGCCGCACCTTGTCGCCCAGGCCCTGCACTTCGCCGAGGAAGCCGAACGAGATGTCGATGTGGTCGCCCATCAGCGCGGCGATGGAGGGCTTGCCGCCGTTGAACGGGATCTTGTTGAGGCTGACCGAAGCCTTGTGCTCGACCTGCTCGGCCAGCATCTCCAGCAGCGTGGCGGCCACGGTTCCGACCTTCACGCCGCCCTGGTCCTTCTTGGCGGCCTTGATGATTTCGCCCAGCGGCTGGTTCTTGAAGCGGCCGGTGGACGAGGTGAACCACAGCACCGGCTCGTAGTTGATGAAGGCCAGGGCCTCGGAGTCGCGGTACGACCACTTGTTGTCGGCGCGCAGCAGCGAGTCGCCGATGATGATGTTGTTGCCCACGCCGATCGCATAGCCGTCGGCCGGCGCCTGCGTGACCATCCAGCGGTGGAACAGCAGCCCGCCCGCGCCCGTGCGGTTGTTGATGACGAGATTCTCGCCGGTGTATTCGGTGAACTTCTGGGCCACCATGCGGGCGACGACGTCCATGCCGCCGCCGGCGGCGAAACCGACGCTCAGCTCGATCGGGCGGGTGGGAAAGTCGGCCGGCTTCAGCGCCTTCAGCTTCGCCTTGACGTCGGCACCCTGCGCGCAGGCGGCAGCCGCGGCCGCGGCCAGCAAGGTGGCGGCGACGATTTGCTTGAATTTTTTCATCTCTTGTCTCTTCCGGTGGTGGGGTAATGCGGTCGGCGGCTTGCCGTCAGGCGGCAGCCGCGGGGAACCAGTTGTCGGACAGCACCGGCGTGACCTGCCGGTTGGCGCTGGAGTTGGCCGCCAGCGGCTTGCCGTCGAAGCCGATGCGGGCAAAGATGTCCGAGCCTTCGCTGGCGCAGCCCACGCGCAGCATCACCAGCGGCACGTCGCCGCTGGACACGAAGCGGTAGAAGGCGCCGGCGGGCAGCACCACGCCGTCATAGGGATTGGCGACCTTCAGTTCGCCGCGCGGACCGTGGAAGGAAGCCTGGCCCTGCAGCACCACGAACACGTGGTCTTCGTGGGGGTGGGCATGGATCTCGTTCTCGCCGCCTTCGGCGTACGACTTCAGGATCACCGTCATCCGCTCGGTGGCGGCGATCGGCAGGTCGCTGCGGCCGGCGGCCGGCAGCTGGGTGCGCAGCTGGAAGAACGAGGGCAGGCCGGGGCGAATGCTCTGTTTGAGCGCGTGCAGGATTTCCTCGGGGGCGAGGAGGGGCTTGATGTCGGCCATGGGGTCTCCGCAAGTGGTGGTCGGGTTGGCGCCGGTGACCCACGCGGGGCCTGCCGAAGCTCAAGTCCGATCGTACGGAGCACGTCGATTCTGTCCAGATTGATCGTCGATCAACCCCCTGTGCGCGCTGGGTTGATCGTCGATCAACGTCAGCGCGAGCGTGTCACGCCCGTGGGCAGCGCCGCTGCCTTCTCCCAGTGGCCCTCGTCGAACCACGCGTCGCCCTCGAGATACGCCCGCAACGGCCCCAGCGCATCGAAGCCCCAGAACAGTTTGCCGTCCACTTCATACGTGGGGACACCGAACAGGCCGCGCGCGACGGCGTCTTCGGTGCTGGCTTTCAGTTCGGCCTTCACGTCGTCCGCGACCAGATCGCGCTTCGGCTGCAGCAGCGCTTGCAGTTCCTGCAAGCGCCCCACGTCGGCCGCGTCCGCACCGCCGCGCCAGACATGGCTGAAGATCGTCTCGCAGACATGGCGGCTGGCAAGCCCGTTTTCACCGCAAGCCACCGCCAGCCGCAGCAGCGCGATCGGGTTGAACGGGTGCGCCGCCGGCAGCTGCAGCGGGATGCCATGCGCATGCGCCAGCCACAGCACCTGGCGGTAGGTCCAGTCGCGCTTGGGAGCGATCTCGGCCGGGCCCAGCTGGCCGTGGTGCTTGAGGAAGCCCGCGAACAGCACCGGCTTGTAGTCGACGCGGTAGCTCAGGCCCTGCAGCGCCTGCGGCAGCTGCTCGAACGCCAGGTAGGCGTAGGGGGAGATGAAGTCCAGGTAGAAGGTGATGTGCTTCATGCTTGCTCCTCGACGCGCTTGACGAGCACGGTCCACACGCCGCGCCGCTCGGCGTCGCCTTGCATGCCCCAGGCGGCGATCTCCTCCAGCGAGCGGAAGCAGCCTTCGCACAGGCCGGTCACGGCGTCCATGCGGCAGACCGAGATGCACGGCGACGGCACCGGGCCGTCGTCCAATGTCGCCGCTCTTTCCAGCAGCAATTCGGCTGCGGGGGTCATGCGGCGGGCGCCTGCACCACGTCCGCCACCGGCGCGCCCGTGAGCTGCTCCAGGTCGTGCGGCCGCAGCTTGAAGACGCCGTGCGGATGGCCGGCCGCGGCCCAGATCTCCTCGAAGCGGAACAGCTCGCGGTCGATCAGCGTCACCGGCGGCTGCACGTGGCCGACCGGGGCGACGCCGCCGATCGTGAAGCCGGTGCGGCTCTTGACGAATTCGGCATCGGCGCGGCCGGTCTTGCCGACCAGCGCATCGACCTTCTTCTCGTCGACACGGCGGTCGCCGGAGGTGATGACCAGTACCGCGGCGTCGTCGGACTTGCGGCGGAAGATGATGCTCTTGGCGATCTGGCCGACGTGGATGCCGAGCGCGTCCGCCGCCTGCTGCGCCGTGCGAACGGCGTCCTCGAGCATGACCGGCGCGTGGGCGTGGCCCTTGTCCTGCAGGACGCGGGCGACGCGCTGGACGCCCTCGGGCAGTGAAGTCAATTCAGCTCCGCACATGCTCTCACGCCGCCCGCTTGTTCAGGATCGCCGTCGCCGCCCGCGAATTCGGCTTGCGGCCCAGGAAGTCGCTGATGAATTTGCCGGCGTCGACCAGCTGGTCGAGGTCGATGCCGGTGTCTATGCCCATGCCGTGCAGCATGTAGACCACGTCCTCGGTCGCCACGTTGCCGGTCGCGCCCTTGGCATACGGGCAGCCGCCGAGCCCCGCCACCGAGGAATCGAATTGCCAGACGCCCATTTCCAGGCAGGCCAGCGTGTTCGGCAGCGCCTGGCCGTAGGTGTCGTGGAAATGGCCCGACACGTCGTCCAGCGCGTAGTGCTTCAGGGCCGCTTCCATCGCCGCCTGCACCTTGCGCGGCGTGCCGACGCCGATGGTGTCGGCCACGCCGAGGTGCTGGGCACCGACCTCCTTCATCAGCCGCGCCACCAGCTCCACCCGCTCGGGCGCGATCTCGCCCTCGTACGGGCAGCCGACCACCGTCGACACCACGCCTCGCACGTAGATGCCCTTGGCCCGCGCCGCTTCGACCACCGGCGCGAAACGTTCGATGCTCTCCGCAATCGAGCAGTTGATGTTGCGCTGGCTGAAGGCTTCGCTGGCCGCGCCGAAGATGACGACTTCGTCCGGCCGGGACGAGAGCGCGGCCTCGAAGCCCTTCAGGTTAGGCGTCAGCACCGAATAGCGCACGCCGGGCTTGCGCTGGATGCCCGCCATCACCTCGGCGGCGTCGGCCATCTGCGGCACCCACTTGGGCGAGACGAAGCTGGTGACCTCGATCTCCTTCAGGCCGGCGTCCTGCAACCGGTGCACCAGCGCGATCTTCACCGCGGCCGGCACCGGCTCCTTCTCGTTCTGCAGCCCGTCGCGCGGGCCGACGTCGACGAGCTTGACCCTGCGCGGCAGTTTCATGATGGGCCTCAGTATCCCCGCTGCGTGTCGACCACACCGGGAACCGGCTCTCCGCGCTCGAAAGCCTGGATCTTTGCTGCGATCTGGCCGATGGTTTCCTCGCGCAGCGTGCGGGCCGAGGTGTGCGGCGTCACCGTGATCTTCGGGTGGCGCCAGAACGGGTGGTCGGCCGGCAGCGGC
>JAQGMU010000578.1 GCA_028292195.1 Ramlibacter sp.
CTGGGCACGCCGTTGTCGACGGAGGCTTCGACGACATAGGCGACCACCGAGTCGAACGACTCGTGCACCGCCACGCCCCAGGCCCGGCCCGCGGGCAGCTGGCGCTTGCCGTAGCCGCTGCGGTCCACGGCCAGCTGCAGCGCCGCCTGGTGGCGCGGGTGCTTGCCGCCCATGAGGCGCAGGCGCAGCGCCACCGGATCCTGCTTCGTCGCGCGCGCCACCTCGTCGATCAGCGTTTCCATGACGTAGGCGGTATGGGTCGAGCCCACGCTGCGCCACCAGAGCACCGGCACGTTCACCTCGGGGTGGTGCACGCTCAGGCGCATCGGCAGCTCGTAGGGCTCCCTCATGCCTTCGACCATGGTGCCGTCGATGCCGTCCTTGACCATGAAGGCCTCGAACGGCGAGCCCTTCAGGATGGACTGGCCGACGATCACGTGGTCCCAGGCCAGGATGTTGCCCTGCGCGTCGTAGCCGATCTCGGCCCGGTGCACGTGCATGGGCCGGTAGTAGCCGCCCTTGATGTCGTCCTCGCGGCTCCACAGGGTGCGCACCGGCCCGGTCACGCCGGCGCCGCGGGCCGCCTTGGCGACGTTGCAGGCCTCGACCACGTAGTCGCTGCTGGGAATGGCGCGCCGGCCAAAGCCGCCGCCGGCCATCTGCGTGTTCACCTTGATGGCGCCGGCCGGCACGCCCAGCGTCCGCGAGGCGGCCATCGCGTCCAGGCCAGGCATCTGGGTGCCCATCCACAGTTCGGCCTTGCTGCCGTCGAAGGCGACGGTGCAGTTGAGGGGCTCCATCGGCGCATGCGCCAGGTAGGGGAACACGAACTCGGCGCTGATGCGATTCGGCGCCGAAGCGAGCGGCGCCATGTCGGCGTCGTACTTCTTCAAACCGGGCTTGCGCGCCAGCTCGCGGTACTGGGCCAGCAGCGCCTCGCTGTCGGCCTTGGCCACGCCGGACGTATCCCAATCGAGCTTGAGCGCGTCGCGGCCCTGTTTGGCCGGCCAGTAGCCGTCGGCAACGACGGCCACCGCCTCGCCGCCGCGGTCGCCCGGCACCCGGACCACCGCGCGCACGCCCCGCACCGCCCTGGCCGCGCTGTCGTCGATGGAGCGCAGCCTGGCGCCGAACACCGGCGGCCGCGCGACCACCGCGGTCAGCATGCCCGGCAGCCGCACGTCGATGCCGTAGGACTGCTGGCCGCTGGACTTGGCGCGGGCGTCGAGCCGGCCGGTGGGCTTGCCGATCAGGCGGAACTGCCTGGGGTCCTTCAACGCCACCTGCAGCGGCACCGGTTGCCGCATCGCCGCCTCGGCGAGCTCGCCGTACGACAGCTTGCGGCCGCCAGGGCCGACGACGAAGCCGCGCTCGGTGCGCAGGCCGGCGGCGTCCACCTTCCACTGCTCCGCGGCTGCCGCCAGCAACATAGCGCGGGTGCGGGCGCCGAGCTCGCGGTACTGGGTGTACGAATGCTTGATCGAGCCGGAGCCACCGGTCAGGTGCATGCCGAAGGCCGGATCCACATAGGCCGGCTGGGCGTCGCCGTGCACGCTGCGCACCTTGGACCAGTCGGCGTCCAGTTCCTCGGCCAGGATCAGCGGCAGGCCGGTCTGCACGCCCTGCCCGAATTCGAGCCGGTTGATGGTGACGGTGACGATGCCGTCCGGCGCGATTCTCACGAAGGCCGCGGGTTGCTCGAAGGGCTTCAAGCCGGCCGCTGCGTCCTGCTGCGCACCGGCGATCAAGGGGAAGGCGCCGAGGGCAAAGCCCGAGCCGGCGGCGAGTTTCAGGAAGGTGCGGCGGGGCAGGCCGGCGTCGCCTTCGGGCTGGGGCTGCATGGCTGCCATGTGGGCCAGGCGGGCCAGCAGCGGTTGCGGCAGGGACGGTGAGCGGTCGAAGTGCATGGCGGGCTCCTCGTTCAGGCCAGCTGGCCGGCGGCGTCGTGGATGGCCGCGCGGATGCGGTCGTAGGTGCCGCAGCGGCAGATGTTGCCGGCCATGGCGGCGGATATGTCGGCGTCGCTCGGCGCCTTCTTGCCCTTCAGCAGCGCGGTGGCGCTCATCACCTGGCCACTCTGGCAGTAGCCGCATTGCGCCACGTCGTGCTTGACCCAGGCGGCCTGCACCGCGCGGCCGACGCGGTCGGCGCCGACGGCCTCGATGGTCGTGATCCTGCGGCCGGCCACGGCGGAGATCGGCGTGATGCAGCTGCGGGTGGCGGCACCGTCGATGTGCACGGTGCAGGCGCCGCACAGGGCCTGGCCGCAGCCGAATTTGGTGCCGGTCAGGCCGAGCGTGTCGCGCAGCGCCCAGAGGACGGGGGTGGAAGGGTCGGCATCGACCTGGAGGTCCTTGCCGTTCACGTTCAATGTCGCCATCGCGGGGCTCCTCAGTCCTGGAACCCCGGAATGTAGACCCGCGATTCTTAGGCCACGATGAGCGGATGCCCTAGGGGCGCCGCTGCCGGCAACTTCAACTGCGCTGCAGGTCCACGAAGGTCTTGCGGAACTTGGCCACTTTCGGCGCCGCCACCGCCATGCAGTAGCCCTGGTCCGGGTTCTTCTCGAAGAAGTCCTGGTGGTATTCCTCGGCCTTCCAGTAGTTTTCCTTCGGCTTGACTTCGGTCACGATGGGGCGGTCGTACACCTTGTCCTGCGTCATCTCGCGGATGATGTCCTCGGCCGCCTGCTTCTGCTCCTGCGTTGTGTAGTAGATGCCGCTGCGGTACTGCGTGCCGCTGTCGCTGCCCTGCCGGTTCAGCGTGGTCGGGTCGTGCACCACGAAGAAGATTTCCAGCAGCTGGCGGGTGCTGACCTGCGCCGGGTCGTAACTGAGCTTGACCACCTCGTTGTGGCCGGTGCCGCCGGTGCAGACCTGCTCGTAGCTCGGGTGCTGCGCCTGGCCGTTGCTGTAGCCCGATTCGACGTCGAGGACGCCCTTCACTTCCTTGTAGACGGCTTCTGTACACCAGAAACAGCCGCCGCCCAGCACGATGGTTTGCTTCTCGCCCATTGGGTTTCTCTCCGTTAGAACCGACAACTGTAGTCGCTCCAGTACGATCGCGCCCGATGCAACTCGGCGAACTCAAACCCATCCTGGCGGCGCTGGCGCTGCCGCCCGCCGGCCCGCTGCTGCTGGCGCTGGCCGCACTGGCCTTGTCCCGCTGGCACCGGCGGGCCGGCAACACACTGGCGGTGCTGGCCATCGCGGCCCTGGCCGCGCTGAGCTGCAATGCCGTCGCCGTCGCGCTGGCCCACGGCATCCTGCCGCAGGTGGCGGCGGCGCAGCCGCGGGACCTGCAGCGCGTGCAGGCGATCGTGGTGCTCGGTGGCGGCGTCGAGCCGGAGGCGCCTGAATACGGCAGCGCCCAGCTGGGCCCCTACGCTTACGGCCGGCTGCGTTACGGCGCCTGGCTGGCCAAGCGCACCGGCAAGCCGCTGGCCTATGCCGGCGGCCAGGGCTGGAGCGCCGTGGGCACCAACCAGGAAGCCGAGGCGCAGGTGGCGCGCCGGCTGGTGCGGGACGACTACGGCGTGGCGCTGCGCTGGCAGGAGGGCCGCTCGCGCGACACCCGCGAGAACGCCGATTTCATCGCGCAAGCCATGCGGCCGGACGGCATCCGCAGCGTCGCGGTGGTCACCGACAGCTGGCACATGCCGCGCGCCCTGCACTACTTCCGCGCCGCCGGCTTCGAGGTGGTTCCCGCGCCGACCGGCTTTCCGCATGCGCGCGACGACTCCATCCTGGAATGGATCCCGTCGGCCGAAGGCCTGCTGCTGTCGCGCCAGGTGCTGCGCGAGTGGCTGGCCCTGCGCGTGGCCGGAGCTGGCTGACCCGGGGGACCCGCCCTGGCCTTACGGCCGGGCTGCCTTGACGCTCCCAGCCTTGCGCCGCTACATTACTAACCAGTCAGTCAGTAATTTGGACGCAAGCAATGTCCCTCGGAAAATTGATGGGCGTGCCCGCCGACGACAGCCCGGCCCGCCGCGGCCGCCGCAAGGAAGCCCGGCCGGGCGAGCTGCTCGATGCCGCGCTCGACCTGTTCGTGGAGAAAGGCTTCGCCGCCACCCGCAGCGAGGAAGTGGCCGCGCGCGCGGGCGTCTCCAAGGGCACGCTGTTCCTCTACTTCCCCACCAAGGAAGAACTGTTCAAGGCGGTGGTGCGGGAAAACATCTCCGGCCGCTTCGCCGAATGGAACGAGGAGTTCGAAACCTTCGAAGGTTCCACGCCCGACATGGTGCGCTACTGCATGCGGGTCTGGTGGGAGCGCATCGGCGCCACCCGCGCCTCCGGCATCACCAAGCTGATCATCAGCGAGGCGCGCAACTTCCCCGACATCGCGGCCTTCTACCACCAGGAAGTGATCGCGCCCGGCACGAAGCTGGTGCAGCGCATCCTGGAGCGCGGGATGGCGCGCGGCGAGTTCGGGGCCATCGACATCGAGTACACCGTCTTCAGCATCGTCGCGCCCATGGTGTACCTGACCATGATGAAGCATTCGGTGGGCGCCTGCGTGCCGCAGGACTTCGAGGTGGACCCGGAGCGTTACGTCAACACGCAGGTGGACAACCTGCTGCATGGGCTGTGCGTGCGGGCCGGGGAGAAGCAGGCATGAGCCTGAAGAACCTGCGCTGGAAATGGATTGCCGCAGGTTTGGTGGTGCTGCTGCTGGCCGGCGGCCTGCTGCGCACGCTGGCGGCGCGCAAGGCGCAGCAGCCGGGCGCGGACGCCGCGGTGGCGGTCCAGCCGGTGGTCGAACTGGCGCTGACCGACGTGGTGCAGGCGCAGCTGCGGGAACTGCAGCGCGGCCTGCCGGTTTCGGGCTCGCTGAAGGCGGTGAACTCCGCCTTCGTCAAGGTCCGCATTCCCGGCGAACTGCAGGGCCTGACGGTGCGCGAAGGCGACACGGTGCGGGCCGGCCAGGTGATCGCCCGCGTGGACCCGTTCGAGTCGCAGGCCCGCTTGAAGCAGGCCCAGGAGCAGGCCGATGCGGCCAAGGCGCAGATCGACATCGCCGAGCGCCAGTGGAACAACAACAAGTCGCTGGTGGACCAGGGCTTCATCTCGCGGTCCGCCGTCGACAACGCGCAGAACAGCCTGACGGCCGCCCAGTCCAACCACAAGGCGGCGCTGGCCGCGGTGGACCTGGTGCG
Organism: Ramlibacter sp.; assembly: GCA_028292195.1. Classification (GTDB taxonomy): domain Bacteria; phylum Pseudomonadota; class Gammaproteobacteria; order Burkholderiales; family Burkholderiaceae_C; genus Ramlibacter. The sequence continues at coordinate 5,156 of JAQGMU010000578.1, forward strand.
CAAGAGCCTGGACGACGCCGTGCTGCGAGCGCCGATCGGCGGCGTGGTCGCACAGCGGCTGGCGCAGCCCGGCGAACGGGTGGCGCTCGACGCGCGCGTGATCGAGATCGTCGACTTGAGCCGGCTGGAACTGGAAGCCATGCTGAGCGCGGCCGATTCGCTGGAGCTGCAGGTGGGGCAGGAGGCGACGCTGCAGGTGGAAGGCAGCCCGCGGCCCTTGCCGGCCCGAGTGGTGCGCATCAATCCCAGCGCGCAGGCCGGCAGCCGCAGCGTGCTGGCCTACCTGGCGGTGGGCGACACCAGCGGCCTGCGGCAGGGCCTGTTCGCGCAGGGCACGGTGGCCACGGGCCGCGCCGCCGCGCTGGCGGTGCCGCTGCCTGCGGTGCGCACCGACAAGCCTTCGCCGTACGTGCAGGTGGTGGAAAACGGCAAGGTGGCGCACAAGCCGGTGACGCCCGGCGCGCGCGGCGAGAGCGAGAAGGAGACCTGGGTGGCGGTGACGGGGGTGCAGCCGGGGGCGATGGTGATCCGGGGGCATGTGGGGCCGTTGCGGGAAGGGACGGCGGTCAAGTTCACCGCGGCCGCGGCCTCACCCTTGCCCTCAGCCCCGCCCTCACCCCAGCCCTCTCCCGCAAGCGGGAGAGGGAGCAAATCCCCCAGCCCCTAGCCCCTGGCCCCTTCCCCCATGTGGTTCACCCGCGTCAGCCTGAAGAATCCCGTGTTCGCCACGATGGTGATGCTCGCCATCGTGGTGCTGGGGCTGTTCTCCTACCAGCGCCTGAACATCGACCAGTTCCCCAACATCGATTTCCCGGTGGTCGTGGTGACGGCCGAATATCCGGGCGCTTCGCCGGAGATCGTCGAGACCGAGGTGAGCAAGAAGATCGAGGAGGCGGTGAATTCCATCGCCGGCATCAGCGCCCTCACCTCGCGCAGCTACGAGGGCCAGTCGGTCGTCATCCTCGAGTTCCAGCTGTACGTCGACGGCCGCAAGGCGGCGGAGGACGTGCGCGAGAAGATCGCCGCGGTGCGGCCGACCCTGCGCGACGAGGTGAAGGAGCCGCGGGTGCTGCGCTTCGACCCGTCCAGCCGCGCCATCTGGTCGCTGGCCGTCCTGCCGGACGCCACCCGGGGCAAGGCGATGAGCGCGGTGGAACTCACCAACTGGGCCGACCAGGTGCTGAAGAAGCGCCTGGAGAACGTGCGCGGCGTCGGCTCGGTCACGCTGGTGGGCGGCACCAAGCGCGAACTGAACATCTACCTGAACCCGGCGGCGCTGGAGGCGCTGGGCATCACCCCCGACCAGGTGGTGAACGCGGTGCGTACCGAGAACCAGGACCTGCCGGTGGGCGCGATCCGCTCGCTGGCGCAGGAACGGGTGGTGCAGATCTCGGCCCGCATGGAGCGGCCCGAGGACTTCGGCAAGATCATCGTTGCCAGGAAAAACGGCATCCCGGTGCGGCTGGAACAGGTCGCCCGCGTCGCCGACGGCGGCCAGGAAGTGGAAAGCCTGGCCCTCTACAACGGCCAGCGCACCCTGCTGCTGACGGTGCAGAAGTCGCAGGACGAGAACACCATCGCCGTCATCGACGGCCTGCGCCAGACGCTGGACGAGATGAAGGCGCAGCTGCCTCCCGGCGTGCGGCTGGAGCCGGTGACCGACGCCTCGCGGCCGATCCGCGTCTCGGTGGAGAACGTGCGCCGCACGCTGCTGGAGGGCGCGGCGCTGACGGTGCTGATCGTGTTCCTGTTCCTGAACTCCTGGCGCTCCACGGTGATCACGGGCCTCACGCTGCCGATCGCGCTGATCGGCACCTTCCTCTTCATGTACGCCTTCGGTTTCTCGATCAACATGGTC
>JAQGMU010000632.1 GCA_028292195.1 Ramlibacter sp.
CTGCCGGCGGCGCCGGTAGCACGGCCCGACGCCCGGCGCAACTGGTTCGCCTGGCCTGCATTCGCATCCGGCATGGCCGCCGTGGCGATGGCGCTCGCGGCCGTCCAGTGGGTCTGGCTGCCGCAACGCGAAGACGCGCTGATCCAGCAGGAGGTCTTGGCGAGCCATTCCCGTGCCGTGCTGTCGCAGCGGCTGGTGGATGTGGCCTCGTCAAACCACCACACGATCAAGCCCTGGCTCTCCGCCCGGCTCGACTTCTCGCCGCCGGTGGACGAGCCTGCCGGCCCCGCGACTCAGCTGCTGGGCGCGCGCATCGACTACATTGCCGGCCGCCCGGTCGCGGCGCTGGTGCTGCGCCATGCGGGCCATACGGCCGAGTCCTTCGTCTGGCCGGTCCAGGGTCGTGACCAGGAGGCCGTGCTGGCAACGGAGCGCGGGTTCCAGATCGCCCACTGGACACGCGGCGGCATGCGGCACTGGCTGATTTCGGACGTGAGTCCGGCGGAATTCGCCCGGCTCGTGCGGGATGTGCGCGGCGCCGGGTAGCGGGCGCGCAACTGCATCCTGGCCCGCGGAATTGACGGTTCGTCGCATCCAGCGGCAACCTGTCCCTTTGGCGGCTGAGCCAGCCAGGTCGATATGCAACACTTCTGGCCTTTGCGGCTGACCCGGCCGCCAATCCATGAGGAAACCCGAGGGCGCTGCTGCGATCCAGCTGCGCGGAGGGGGTGTATCAATGAAACAGAGAACAATTCTCGCCTTGCAGTTCGCCGCGGCCACTGCCCTGCTGTCGCTGGCCGGATGCGGCGGCGGCACGGCCAACGCCGCCAGGACCGAAGCACAAACCGTGCTGCTGTCGCCCGAAGACGTGGTGACGGTGCGGCCCAGCGCCATCACGGCCGGACCGCTGATCACCGGCAGCCTGCAGCCCGACAAGCGCGCCGACCTGCGCGCCGAGCTGTCGGCGGTGGTCACCGCGGTGCTCAAGGAAAACGGCGACATCGTGAAGCGCGGCGACCTGCTGGTGCGCCTCGACGACACCTCGATCCGTGAAGGTCTCACCTCGGCGCAGGAAGCCGAGCGCGCGGCCGTCCAGGGCCAGGACCAGGCTGAGCGCCAGCTGCAGCGCCTGAACACGCTGCGCGCCTCCGGCATGGCCTCGGCGCAGCAGCTGGAAGACGCCGAGATCCGCCGCAACAGCACCCAGAGCGACGTGGCCTCGGCCCGCATGCGGCTGGTGCAGGCCAGGCAGCAGTTGCAGCGCACCGAGGTCCGCGCGCCGTTCGACGGCGTGGTGGTCGAGCGCAAGCTGTCGGTGGGTGACACCGCGCAGGTGGGCAAGGAACTGCTGAAGGTGATCGACCCGCGCAGCCTGCGCCTGGAAGGCCTGATCTCCTCGGATGCCATCCAGTCGGTACAGCGCGGCCAGACCGTCACCTTCCACGTCAATGGCTTCGGCGAGCGCGAGTTCACCGGCACCGTGCGGCTGGTGAGCCCGGCCGCCAATGCGATGACGCGCCAGGTGGAAGTGCTGGTCGACGTCGACGCCGCGCCGCCGCGCCTGGCCGGCCTCTATGCCGAAGGGCGTGTCGCGGCATCGAGCACGCTGGCACTGGTGCTGCCGGCATCCGCCGTGGTGCGCGAGGGCGAAAAGTCCTGGGCCTGGAAGGTGCAGGGCGGCAAGCTGCTGAAGACGCAGCTGCTGCTGGGCGAGCGGGACCCGCGCCGCGGCGATTTCATCGTCCGCGGCGGCCTCGCCGACGGCGACCGCCTGCTGCGCCACCCGGTGGCCACGCTGAAGGACGGCCAGCCGGTGCAGGAAGGCCCCGCTGCCGCCGCCGCCAGCGGCCCCGCTCCCACGCTGGTGCGCTGAGCCATGATCCTCTCCGATTTCAGCATCCGCCGGCCGCTGGCCACGGTGGTGATCATCCTCACGCTGATGGCGCTGGGCATCCTGGCGCTGAAGAAGCTGCGCGTCAACGAGATCCCGGACGTCGAGCAGCCGGTGATGGCGATCACCATCGCCTACCCCGGCGCCTCGCCCGAGACCGTGGAGCGCGAGGTCATCAACCGCATCGAGCGTTCGCTGCAGGGCATCGCCGGCGTCTACGAGATCCGCTCCACCGCCAAGGAGAGCAGCGCCCAGATCATCGTCATCTTCAACTTCAGCAAGAACATGATCGAGGCGGCCGACGAGATCCGCAACGCGATCTCCACGGTGCGCTACAAGCTGCCGGTGGAGATGCGCGAGCCGGAAATCCGCCGGCGCGATCCCGGCGCGCAGCCAATCATGGATATCGCGTTGTCGTCCACCTCGCAAAGCCATGCCGAGATCTCGCGGCTGGCCGAGGACGAACTGGCCGACAAGCTGCGCGGCGTTGACGGCGTGGCGGTGGTCACCGTCACCGGTTCGCTCAAGCGCGAGCTGAGCGTGCTGCTGCACGCCGACCGGCTGCGCGAGTACGGCATCTCGGTGGCCGAAGTGGTCGACGCCGTGCGCAGCCAGAACGCCAACGCGCCGGTCGGCCGCGTCGTCGGGCCGCTGCGCGACCAGAGCATCCGGCTGGTGGGCCGCATCGAGTCGCCCGCCGATTTCGGCCAGATCATCGTGCGCCGGCGCGGCAACGAGGTCGTGCGCCTGGGCCAGCTGGCCGAGACGATCGACGGCTTCGCCGAGGTCGAGAGCATGAGCTTGCGCAATGCCCACCCCAACGTCAGCATCTCGGTCACGCGTTCGCGCGAGGCGAGCACGGTGAGCGTGGCGAACGGCGTGCGCAAGCTGGTCGCCGAGATCAATGCAACGCTGCCGCCCGGCACCAAGCTGGACGTGGTGCGCGACGGCGGCGTCGACGCGCAGGATAACCTGAACAACGTGATCGAGGCGCTGATGCTGGGCGCGATGCTCACCGTGCTGGTGGTCTACGTGTTCCTGAATTCGTGGCGCTCCACGCTGATCACGGCGTTGAGCCTGCCGACCTCCGCCCTCACGGCTTTCATCGCCGTCTGGTTGTGCGGCTTCACGCTGAACTTCATGACGCTGCTTGGCATATCGCTGGCCATCGGCGTGCTGATCGACGACGCCATCGTCGTGCGCGAGAACATCGTGCGGCACCTGGAGAACGGCGCCGACCGCATCACGGCCGCGAGTCGCGGCACCGCGGAGATCGGCCTCGCGGTGGCGGCCACGACCTTCTCGATCGTCGCCATCTTCATCCCGGTGGCCTTCATGCCCGGCGTCGCCGGCGAGTGGTTCCGGCCCTTCGCGCTGACTGTTGCGACCTCGGTGCTGGTCAGCCTGTACATCTCGTTCACGCTCGACCCGATGCTGTCGGCCTACTGGGGCGACCCGCCGCTGCACGAGCGGCCGCCGCGTGGCCGCATCGGCCGCACGCTGGAACGCTTCAACGCCTGGTTCGACCACCAGTCCGACCGTTACGGCAACTTCATCGCCTTCGCCCTGCACCACCGGCGCTGGATGGCGGCAGCCGCCTTCGGCAGCCTGCTCGTGGCGGTCGGCCTGCATTACAAGTTCGGCGGCTCCAGCTTCCTGCCGCAGCAGGACGCCGGCATGGTCGCGATCGAGGTTCGCACGCCGTCCAGTGCCAGCCTGGAGTACGCGAAGCTGAAGGTGGAGAAAGCGGCCGAACTGGCGCGGACCCTGCCGGAGACCAAGGCCACCAACAGCCAGGTGAACGCCGGCGGCGGGCGCGTCTACGTCGACCTGGGCAAGCGCATGCAGCGCAAGCGCAATGCAGCCGAAGTGGCGACCGAGCTGCGCGGGCTGATGGCGCGGCTGGTCGGCGCCGAATACGTGGTGCTCGACGACCTGAACAACGGCACCCGCAAGCCGGTGCAGATCCAGTTCTACGGCCAGGATGCGCGCACGCTGCTGAACATCACAAACGCCTACATGGACCGCTTGCGCAGCGTGCGCGGCGCCGTGGACGTAGGCCTGTCCGAGCAGGCGCCCAAGGAAGAACTGAAGATCGAACTGGATCGCGGCCTGGCCAACCAGTTGGGCATCACGGTCGCCGACGCGGCGCAGGCGCTGCGGGTGGCCTTTGCCGGCGTGGAGGTGGGTGACTGGGTCGATCCGATCGGGCAGGCGCGCGACGTCGCCGTGCGGCTGCACAAGAACGACCGCGTCGATGCCGAGAACCTCGAGCGGCTGCCGGTGGCCGTCGGCACCAGTGGCACGGTGGTGCCGCTGAACCAGATCGCGCGCATCACCATGGGTGAGGCGCCGGCGCAGATCCAGCACCTCTCGAGCCGCCGCATGATCGCCGTCTCGGCCAACGTGCAGGACCGCTCCCAGGGCGACGTGATTGCCGATGCGATCAAGCTGGCGCAGGAGATGAACTTCCCGCCCGGCTACGGCGTCGAGCTCGGAGGCGCGGGCAAGGACCAGAAGGAAGTGTTCGGCGCCATGGGCACCGCACTGGTGATGGGCGTCGGCCTGATGTACCTGATCCTGGTGGTGCAGTTCGGCTCTTTCACCGCGCCGCTGGCCGTGATGATCTCGCTGCCCCTCAGCCTGGTGGGCGTGGTGCTGGCGCTGCTGGCGACGAAGACCACGCTCAACCTCATGAGCTTCATTGGCGTGATCATGCTGATGGGGCTGGTGGCCAAGAACGCCATCCTGCTGCTGGACGCAGCGCGCTCGCGCGAGGCCGCCGGCATGGACCGCGAGCAAGCGTTGATGGAAGCGGGCCGGGCGCGCCTGCGGCCCATCCTCATGACGACCTTTGCGCTCATCGCCGGCATGATCCCCGTGGCCATCGGCATGGGCGAGGGTGGCGAGTTCTACCGGCCGCTGGCCATCGCCATCATCGGCGGCACCATCACTTCCACCTTGCTGACGCTGCTGGTGGTGCCGTCGTTCTACGACAGCATCGAGATCGCCCGCGATCGGCTGGTCGCCAGGTTCCGCCGCCGTGGCCTGGCTGCCCCTGCCGCTGCTTCCTAGGCCGGCTGGTCCCAGCCGCCGCCGAGCGCGCGGATCAAGCCCACCGTTGACTGGAACTGGGCCGAGCGCACCTGCAGCGCCTGGCGCCGGTTTTGCAGCTCGCTGCGGCGCGCGTCCAGCAGTTCCAGCTGGCTGACCAGGCCGTTGCGGTAGCGCGTGTCCGACAAGGTCGTGGCGCGGCGGGCGGCGTCCACCGCGCGGCCCTGGACCTTCGCCTGCTCCTGCAACAGCCGCAGCGCCGACAGCTGGTCCTCCACTTCGCGGAACGCAACCAGCACCTGGCCGCGGTAGCTGGCCGCCGTGGCATCGAGCTGCGCGCGCGCATCCGCGAGCTGGGCGTCACGCCGGCCACCGTCGAAGATCGGCAGCGACAGCAGCAGGCCCACGCCCCAGGACCGGGCCGACCACTGCAGCAGGTCGCCCAGGTCGGACGAGGCGAAGCCGCCCGCGCCCGTCAGCGACAGGTTGGGAAACCACGCCGTTTGCGCCACACCGACGCGGGCTTGCGCGGCCAGCAGGGACGCTTGCGCCGCCGCCACATCGGGCCGGCGGGCCAGCACGGTCGCGGGCACGCCGGGCGGGACCACTGGCAGCGCCGTGGCCCACTCCGCCGTGTCCAGCGCGAACTCCGCCGGCGCATCGCCGACCAGCACGGCCAGCGCGTGCTCCAGCGCGGCGCGCTGCCGGTCCAGGGCCAGCGCCTCCGCTTCCGTGGCCGCGACTTCCGTCTCGACACGCACCACATCGAGCTCCGCCACATCGCCGGCCTGGTAGCGGCGCTGCGTCAGCCGCAGCGTGTCGGCGTAGGCGGCGACGGTTTCGCGCACCAATGCCCGCTCGGCGTCGAGCGCCCGCAGCCCGAGGTAGGCCTGCGCGGTTTCCGCCTGCACCAGCAGCCGCGTGCTTTGCAGCAGCGCCTGCCGCGCCTCGGCATCCAGCGCGGCGGCGTCGCGCCGGCCGGTGAGCCGCCCGAACAGGTCGACCTCGTACGAGATGTCGATGCCGGCCTGCAACAGTGTGGCGGGCGCTCGCCCGGTGAGGCTGTTGGCGCCGGCCGCGCGGGCCGCGCCCGCACCCGCGCCGATCTGCGGCAGCCGGTCCGCGTTGGCGGAGCGCACCAGCGCGCGGGCCTGCGCCACGCGGGCCACGGCTTCCTGGATGCTGGTGTTGCGCGCGGCGGCGCGTTCCACCAGCGTCTCCAGCGCCGGGTCGCCGAAGGCCAGCCACCAGCGGCCACGGTCCTGGGCTTCGGCCGGAGGCGCCGTGGTCAGGCGCGCCGCTTCCTTGAATTGCGCCGGCGGCTGCGGCTGCGCGGGCAGTTCAGGCAGGGCGGTGGCGCAGCCGGCCAGCAGCAGTGCGGCGGCCAGGGGGAGGAGTCGCAGGAATTGCATGTTCAGGGCTCCGTGGAGTGCATCGGCGCGGCCGGCAGCGGACGCGCATCGGCGCCGCCACCCATGGGTTCGGCCAGGGCCGGCTGGCCGTGGTGGCGCAGCGGCCGGTTGCCGGTCAGGGCGCGCAGCGCAACGTAGAACACCGGCGTGAGGAACAGGCCGAAGGCGGTGACGCCGATCATCCCGCTGAACACCGCCACGCCCATCGCGTGCCGCATCTCCGAGCCGGCGCCGGTGGACAGCACCAGCGGCAGCACGCCCATCACGAACGCCAGCGACGTCATCAGGATGGGGCGCAGGCGCAGCCGGCTCGCCTCCACTGCCGCTTGCAGCGGCGTGCGGCCGGCGATCTCCAGCTCGCGGGCGAACTCCACGATCAGGATGGCGTTCTTGGCCGAGAGTCCCACCAGCACCATCAGTCCGATCTGCGTGAACACGTTGTTCTCGCCACCCGACAGCCAGACGCCGGTCATGGCCGCCAGGATGCCCATGGGCACGATGAGGATGATGGCCAGCGGCAGGGTGAGGCTCTCATACTGCGCGGCGAGCACCAGGAACACCAGCAGGATGGCGAGGGGGAACACCCACAGCGCCGAATTGCCGGCCAGGATCTCCTGGTAGGTGAGCTCCGTCCATTCATAGGCGACGCCCTGCGGCAGGGTCTCGGCCGCGATGCGCTTCACCGCTTCCTGCGCCTGGCCCGACGAATAGCCGGGCGCCGGGCCGCCGTTGATGTCGGCGGTGAGATAGCCGTTGTAGCGGCTGGCGCGCTCGGGGCCGAAGCTGGAACGCACGTGCATCAGCGACGCCAGCGGCACCATCTCGCCGCTGCTGGAGCGGACCTTGAGCGCGCCGATGTCCTCGGCCCGCGCGCGGTACGCCGCGTCGGCCTGCACGCGCACGCTGTAGGTGCGGCCGAACTTGTTGAAGTCGTTCACGTACACGCTGCCCAGGTAGGTGGACATGGTGTCGAACACGTCGGTGACGGCCACGCCGAGCTGGCGCGCGCGGGTGCGGTCGATGTCGGCATAGAGCTGCGGCACGTTGACCTGCCAGCTGGTGAACAGGCCGGCCAGTTCCGGCGCCTGCGAAGCCTTGGCCATGAAGGCCTTCACCGCGTCGTCCATCGCCGTGTAGCCGAGCGAGCCGCGGTCCTCCAGCTGCAGCTTGAAGCCGCCGGTGGTGCCCAGCCCCTGCACCGGCGGCGGCGGGAACATCACGATGAACGCGTCCTGGATGCCGGCGAAGGCCTGGTTCAATTGGCCCGCCACCGCCGCACCGCTCTGGTCGGCCTTCTTGCGCTCGTCGAAGGGCTTGAGCATGGCGAACACGATGCCGGCGTTGGGGCTGTTGGTGAAGCCGCTGATCGACAGGCCGGGGAAGGCCAGCGTGCCTTCGACGTTGGGATTCTTTGCGGCGATTTCACCCATGCGGCGGATCACGCCCTCGGTTCGGTCCAGCGTGGCGCCGTCGGGCAATTGCGCGAAGCCGATCAGGTACTGCTTGTCCTGCGTGGGTACGAAGCCGTCGGGCACCGCCTTGAACACGCCCGCGGTGGCGAACACCAGCACCGCGTAGACGCCCAGCATCGCGCCCCGGCGCGCCAGCACGCCGCGCAGGCCTCCGCTGTACTGCTGCGCGCCGCGCTTGAATACGCGGTTGAAGCCGCGGAACAGCCAGCCGAAAGCCCGGTCCATGCCGCGCGTCAGCGCGTCCTTGGGCGCATCGTGGCTGCGCAGCAGCAGGGCCGCCAGCGCCGGCGACAGCGTCAGCGAGTTGAACGCCGAGATCACGGTGGAGATGGCGATGGTCACCGCGAACTGCTTGTAGAACTGGCCGGTCAGGCCGCTGATGAAGGCGAGCGGCACGAACACCGCCACCAGCACCAGCGCGATGGCGACGATGGGCCCCGACACCTCGCGCATCGCGCGGTAGGCGGCTTCCAGCGGCTTCAGTCCGGCCTCGATGTTGCGCTCGACGTTCTCCACCACCACGATCGCGTCGTCGACCACGATGCCGATCGCCAGCACCAGCCCGAACAGGGTCAGCGCGTTGATCGAGAAACCGAACAGATGCATCACCGCAAAGGTGCCGACGATCGATACCGGCACCGCAATCAGCGGGATGATCGAGGCGCGCCAGGTCTGCAGGAACAGGATCACGACCAGTACGACCAGCAGGATCGCTTCGAGCAAGGTGTGGATCACCGACTCGATGGACGCCCGCACGAATTGCGTCGGGTCGTAGACGATGTCGTATTCCACGCCTTCGGGCAGCGCCTTCTTGAGTTCGGCCATCGTCGCCCGCACGTCGTCCGAGATCTGGATGGCGTTGGAGCCCGGCGCGGCGAAGATGCCCAGCGCCACGGCGTCCTTGTTGTCCAGCAGCGAACGCAGCGCGTAGCCCGACGCGCCCAGCTCGATCCGGGAGATGTCCCGCAGCCGCGTCACGGCGCCGTCGGCACTGGACTTGACGATGATGTCGCCGAACTCGTCCTCGTTCTGCAGCCGCCCGTGCGCATTGACCGACAGCTGCAGGTCCACGCCCTTCAGGCTGGGCGATGCGCCCACCACGCCGGCGGCAGCCTGGACGTTCTGCTCGCGGATGGCGCGCACGACGTCGCTCGCGGAAAGCCCGCGCTGCGCGACCTTCTGCGGATCGAGCCACACACGCATCGAATAATCGCCCGCGCCGAACAGCTGCACGTCGCCCACGCCCTGCACGCGCGTGAGGCGGTCCTTGACGTTGAGCAGCGCGTAGTTGCGCAGGTACGTCATGTCGTACCGGTTGTTGGGCGAGAGCAGGTGGACCACGAGCGTGAGGTCGGTCGAGCTCTTCACCGTGCTCAAGCCCAGGCGCCGCACTTCGTCGGGCAGCCGCGCCTCGGCTTGCGAGACACGGTTCTGGACCAGCTGCTGCGCCTTGTCGGGATCGGTGCCGAGCTTGAACGTGACGTTGAGCGTCATCAGGCCGTCGGTCGTGGCCTGGCTGCTCATGTACAGCAGGCCTTCCACGCCGTTGATCGCTTCTTCCAGCGGCGTCGCCACCGTTTCGGCGATGACCTTGGGGTTGGCACCGGGGTAAGTCGCACGCACGACCACGGAGGGCGGGACGACCTCCGGGTATTCGGAAACCGGCAGGCCGCGCAGCGCGATCAGTCCCGCGATGAAGATCAGCAGGGACAGCACGCCGGCGAAGATCGGCCGGTCGATGAAGAATTTGGAAAGATTCATGGCGCTCTCGACATCAGGATTTGGCGGCGTCCGGCTTGGCTTGCACTTCGGCCTTGGCGTCCATGCTCACCGCCTGCGGCGCGACCAGCGAACCGGGGCGCACGCGCTGCAGGCCGTTGACGACGATGCGCTCGCCGGGCTTCAAGCCGTCCTTCACGACGCGCAGTCCGTTGACGGAGGCGCCCAGCGTGACTTCTCGATATTCGGCCTTGTTGCCCTCGCCCACCACCAGCACGAACTTCTTGCTCTGGTCGGTGCCGACGGCACGCTCGTTCACCAGCACCGCGCGCGTGGTCTGGGCCTGGCCCATGCGGATCCGCGCGAACTGGCCGGGGATGAGAGAGCCGTCCTTGTTGTCGAACATCGCGCGCACGCGCACGGTGCCGCTCTTGGCATCGACCTGGTTGTCGATCAGCTGCAGGCGGCCCTCGTACGGCGTGTCGCCGCCGGTGGCCGTGCCCATCTGCACGGGGATGCGCCCGATCAGCGTGCGCGCGCTGGAACCGCCGGGCATGTCCTTGAGCGCGCGCATGACGATCTGCTCGTCGGTGTCGAAGCTCGCGTAGATCGGCGAGACGGAGACCAGGGTCGTCAGCACGGGGGCGCCGGGGCCGGCGGCGACCAGGTTGCCGGTGGTGATCTCGAGGCGGCCGACGCGGCCCGACACCGGCGCGCGCACCTGCGTGTAGCCGAGGTTCAGGCGCGCCACTTCACGCTGGGCCTGCGCGCCGCGCAGGTTGGCGTCGGCCTCACGCATCGCGTTGAGGCGGTCTTCGTATTCGCGCTGCGAGATGGCGCCGTCCTGCCGCAAGCGCTCGGCGCGCGACAGGTCGCTTTGCGTGTGGGTGACTCGCGCCTGCGCCGCGGCGACCTGGGCTTCGGCGCGTTCGGCTTCCGCCGCATACGGCGCCGGGTCGATGGTGATCAGCAAGTCGCCCTTGCTCACCAGCGCGCCTTCGCGGAAGTGCACGGCCTGCACGGCGCCCGCGACGCGCGAGCGCACGTCGACGCGCTCCACCGCTTCGAGACGGCCGGAGAACTCGTCCCATGCCGCCACATCGCTCTCGGCGACCGCGGCGACGGAGACCGGCGTCGCCTGGGGCTCGCTGTTCGCGTTGGCATTGGC
>JAQGMU010000004.1 GCA_028292195.1 Ramlibacter sp.
GGTCGACACCCGGGCGCTGTCGTCGCAGACGATGGAGGCGAAGGCGCAGCCCGGGCTGTTCTTCATCGGCGAAGTGGTCGACGTGACAGGCTGGCTGGGCGGCTACAACTTCCAGTGGGCCTGGGCCAGCGCGTACGCGTGTGCGCAGGCACTGGCGTCCACTCCTGAGTCGCAGTCGTAATCGTATTCCTAGGGTGTGCAGCTTTGCTGCGCACCGCCCGGCAGCCGCATGGTGCGCAGCAAGCTGCACACCCTACAGGACAGGGGCCCGAGTCCTACCCGATCATCTGCTGGACCAGGTCCAGCAACTGGTCCGCGCCGACCGGCTTGATCAGGTGGTGGTCGAAGCGCGCACCCGTGGCCTGGGAGCGCTCCTTGTCCTGGCCATAGCCGCTGAGGGCGATGAGCTTGGCATCGGCGGCGCGCGGGTCGGCCCGCATGCGGCTGGCCAGCGCATAGCCGTCCTCCCCGGGCAGGCCGATGTCCAGCAGGGCCAGCTGCGGCTGGTAGTCGTCCAGCACGGCCATCGCGGCGTTGCCGTCCCCGGCCACGCGGACTTCGTAGTCCATCATGCGCAGCAGGTCGGCCAGCGTCTCGGCGGCGTCGGAATTGTCGTCAACGATCAGAATGCGTCCGGGCAATGGGGTACCTCTGCGGCGATTTTCACGCATTTCGGCCCCGCGCTACGGCCGGGCTCGCACACCCGTCCTTGCCGGGTTCGCCGGAGCGGCTATAATCTCGGGCTTTGCTGGCAAACCCCCACCGGCCTGATCATCCTCAGGTGGGGAAACAACGCCGGGCGTCCTCGATCTACGCCTGGCACCATGGAATTTCAGAAAAGTCATGACGACCATCCGTGTCAAGGAAAACGAACCGTTCGACGTGGCCCTGCGCCGCTTCAAGCGCACCATCGAAAAGCTGGGCCTGCTGACCGAACTGCGCGCCCGCGAGTTCTACGAAAAGCCCACCGCCGAGCGCAAGCGCAAGAAGGCAGCCGCCGTCAAGCGCCACTTCAAGCGCGTGCGCAGCATGCAGCTGCCGAAAAAGCTCTACTGAGCCCCGGCTGACGCACTCAGCAAGAAAGCCCGCCCGGGGACGCTCGGCGGGCTTTTTTATTTCTCGAACACCAAGGAAGCAGCATGACGCTCAAGGAACGCATCACCGAAGACATGAAGGCCGCCATGCGGGCGAAGGACGCCGAGCGCCTGGGCGCCATCCGCATGCTCACCGCCGCCATCAAGCAGAAGGAAGTGGACGAGCGCATCGAGCTGGACGACGCCACCGTGGTCGCCATCGTCGACAAGCTGCTCAAGCAGCGCAAGGACAGCATCGAGGCCTTCGAGAAGGCCGCCCGCCAGGACCTGGCCGACAAGGAAAAGGCCGAAGTGCTGGTGCTGCAGGCCTACCTGCCGGCGCGCCTGTCGGCCGACGAAGTGGCCGCGGAAGTGAAGGCCATCGTGGCCGAACTGGGCGCGAAAGGCCCCGGCGACATGGGCAAGGTGATGGGCGCGGTCAAGCAGCGCCTAGCCGGCAAGGCGGACATGGGGCAGGTCAGTGCGGCGGTGAAGGCGGCGTTGGCGGGTTGACGCACATGGTGGGGTCGCTGCGCGAACCCACCCTACGGCCTGGTCGCCCCATGGCGGGGCCGGGCGAACACCCGGCGGCATGGTCGCACACGGCGGGCCGCGCGAACACCCGAGGGCTTGGTCACCGCGCGAACGCCCGACGGCCTGGTAGGGTGGGTTTCGTGGAGCGAACCCCACCGGCGAGGCTCAGGACCCCGCGATCTTCATCCTGTCGACCAGGATCGACCCCACCGTCTTCGCCCCGTAGTTGTAGACATCCGCGCCAACCGCCTGGATCCCCAGCAGCATGTCCTTCAGGTTCCCGGCAATCGTGATCTCCTGCAGCGGGAAGGCGATCTGGGCGTTCTCCACCCAGAAGCCGCTGGCGCCGCGCGAGTAGTCGCCCGTCACGTAGTTCACGCCCTGCCCCATCAGCTCGATGACGAACAGGCCGGTCCCCAGCTTGCGCAGCATCTCCGGCAGGTCGTCACCCGGCTTCGTCAGGCGCGAAGTCATCGTGAGGTTGTGCGAGCCGCCGGCGTTGCCGGTGGTCTTCATGCCCAGCTTGCGGGCCGAATAGCTGCTGAGGAAATAGCCTTCCACCCGGCCGCCATCCACCACCTTGCGCGGCTTCGTGCGCACGCCTTCCTCGTCGAAGGGGGCGCTGCCCTTGCCGCGCCTGACGAAGGGATCCTCGTCGACGTCGATGTGATCGGGAAAGACCTGCTTGCCCAGCGAGTCGAGCAGGAAGGTGCTCTTGCGATACAGCGCGCCGCCGCTGGTGGCCTGCACGTAGCCACCGAGCAGGCCGGCGGCCAGCGGCGACTCGAACAGCACCGGGCATTGGGTGGTGGGGATCTTGCGCGACTTCAGGCGGGACAGCGCGCGTTCCGCCGCGTAGCGGCCCACCGACTCCGGCGAGGCCAGTTCGCCGGCCGAGCGCATCGAGCTGTACCAGGCGTCGCGCTGCATGTCCTCGCCCTTGCCCGCTATGGGCGCGACCGAGATCGAGTGGCGCGAGCTGGCATAGCCGCCCCGGAAGCCGTGCGTGTGGGCGCTGAAGAAATGGCTTTGCTGGGCCGAGACGCCGGCCCCTTCGCTGTTGGCGATGCGCTTGTCGGTGGCGAAGGCGGCGCGCTCGCAGCGAATGGCCAGTTCGGCCGCCTGCTCGCTCTTGACGTCCCAGGGATGGAACAGGTCCAGGTCGGGCTGGGCGTCGGGCCGCGCCACGTCGTCGGCATCGGGCAGGCCGGCCACCGGGTCCTGGGCCGTGAAGCGGGCGATGTCGTAGGCGGCCTGCACCGTGCGCTCGATGGCCGGGCGCGAGAAATCGGAGGTGCTGGCGTTGCCGCGCTGGTTGCCGACGTACACCGTGATGCCCAGCGACTTGTCGCGGTTGCGCTCCACGGTTTCCAGCTCGCCCTTGCGCACCGACACGCTCAGGCCGC
>JAQGMU010000017.1 GCA_028292195.1 Ramlibacter sp.
TTCGATCTGGTTGCGCCCGGCGAGCGGATTGAGGATGCGGCCGGCGTCGATCACCGTGACCACGCGGCTCACCCGCAGCCGCGCGATCTCGGGCTGCCAGGTCACCTCGGCGAAGTGGGCGCCGAACGAGTGGCTCGAGAATTCCGGCTTGCCCGTTCCGAACGCGCCCCGGCCCTCGGAGCTGCCGGCGCCGGACACCGAGCCGACGTTGACCTGCCGCAGGAAGTCCTCGAAGGCGATGCCGCTCGCGGCCGGTTCGTCCCTGGCATGCAGCCAGCCGCCGGTGTACGCGAGGCCCGAGGCCTTGCGGCCCGCCGGCTTGGCGCCGGGCGCCCTGGCGGCCAGGGCCAGCAAGGCATCGATGGCCTTTCCAGCCGCCTCCAGGACGGCCGGCACCACTGCCGCGGTCGCCCCGGAGCCGCCGGAAAGCGGGCCCGGCGGCAGCCGCGTGTCCCCGAGCACAACCTCGACCCTGGCCAGCGGCAAACCCAGCTTCTCGGCGGCGAGCTGCGCGAGGATCGTGCAGGTGCCGGTGCCGATGTCCTGCGTGGCGCAGGACACGCGGGCGCTTCCATCGTCACGCAGGTCGACGGTCGCGGCGCAGGGGAAGCGCGCGGCCTGCCAGGAGGCGCCCGCCATTCCCCACCCGAGCGTCAGGCCGTCGCGTTGCATGGCGCCGACGGCGGGATCGCGCCGTGACCATCCGAACTTCTCCGCGCCCATGGCCAGGCATTCCTTCAGGTGCCGCGAAGAAAACGGAAGCTGCATTCCTTCGTCGATCGACGGCTCGTTGGCCAGGCGCAGCTGCACCGGGTCCATGCCGAGCTTCAGCGCCAGTTCGTCCATCGCCGACTCGGTCGCCCAGAGGCCAGGCACCGCGCCGGGTCCGCGCATGGAGGTGGCGGAACCCACGTTGCGCCGCGCCAGCGCGGAAGTGATGCGCAGGTTGGGGACGCTGTACATGTGCGGCGTGGCCTCGCCACAGTTCTCCCGGTAGTTGTCCAGGATCGAGGCGTGGTTCACCCAGTCCTGCCGCAGCGACGTCAGCTTGCCGTCGCGCGTCGCGCCCAGGCGGATGCGCTGCTCGATGCGCGGCCGGTGGCCCACGGTCTGGAACATCATGCGGCGGCTGACCACCAGCTTCACGGGCGCCCCGAGTTGCCGGGCGGCCGCCGCCGCCAGCGCCGACTGGCTCCAGGGCCAGAGCTTGCCGCCGAAGCCCGAGCCCAGGAACTCCGTGATGACGCGCACGTTCTCCCGCGGCACGCCCAGCATCTGCGCCAGCACGTTGCGGTGGTTGACCACCCCTTGCGACGTTTCGTACAGCGTGAAGCTCGTTCCGTCCCAGAGGGCAACGGACGCATGCAGCTCGATGGGGTTGTGCGTCTCCGGCGGCAGGCCATAGGTCTCGTCCAGCTGGACCTGCGCCTCGTCGAAGCCTTTCGCGGCGTCGCCGCGCTCGCTTTCGATCCTGTGGCTGGTCTCCGGTGCGAGCTGAGCGTCGACGTTGGGCCAGAGCTCGCGGTACGTCACCTTCACCGCATCCGCGGCCGCCCTCGCCTGCTCGAAGGTGTCGGCGACAGCCAGCGCGACGTACTGCCCGTAGTAGCGGACGGTGTCGTCCTCGAGCGGAGCGCGGGCCTCGTCGAGGCGCACCATGTCGGCGCCGAATTCGCGATTGACCGTCGCGCGAAACAGCCGGCCGATGTTCCGGCGATGGAAGATCGCATGCACGCCCGGCATCTTCCGGGCGGCGGCGGTGTCGATCTCCTGGATTTTTCCGTTCGCGATGGTGCTGCAAACCGGCACCGCGTGCAGCATGCCCGGAAAGCGCCGGTCCGACGTGTACAGCGCCCGGCCGCTCACCTTCAGCGGGCCTTCGACGCGGGGCTGTTCCTTGCCGATGACGGACATCATTGGGTGGCCTCCTTCAAGGCGTGGACGAGACAGCGGCGGGCCAGTTCCACCTTGAAGCCGTTCTGGCCCTGCGGCCTGGCGTCACGCAGCAGGCACTCCGCCGCCCGGCGGAAGGCCGGTTCCCACACCACCGCGTCGACCAGCAGCGCCTCGGCCTCGGCCGATCGCCACGGCTTGGTGCCGACGCCGCCCATGGCGATGCGGGCGCGCGCGATCTTGCCGCCCTGGACGTTGACCACCACGGCTGCCGATGCGAGCGCGAACTCGTAGGAGGCGCGGTCGCGCAGCTTGAGATAGTGCGAGCGGTCGCCGGGCACGGGCGGCGGCAGCGTCACGTGCGTGACGAGGTCGCCCGGTTCCAGCACCGTCTCGATCTGCGGCGTGCTGCCGGGGAGCAGGTGGAAGTCCGCCATCGGGATCGCCCGCGGCCCCCGCGTGCCCTCCACGTGGATGGTCGCATCGAGGGCCGCCAGCGCCACGTTCATGTCGGAGGGGTTGGTGGCGATGCAGTGCGCGCTGGTGCCGAGGATGGCGAGCGCCCGGTTCTCGCCGCCCATGGCGGAGCAGCCCGTGCCGGGCTCGCGCTTGTTGCAGGGCGAGGCCGTGTCGCGGAAGTACATGCACCGCGTGCGCTGCAGCAGGTTGCCGCCGGTTGTGGCCATGTTGCGCAGCTGTCCCGATGCGCCGGCGAGGATCGCTTGCGAGAGCACCGGGTAATCCCGCTGCACGAGGGGATGGTTCGCCAGATCCGAATTGCGTACCGTCGCGCCGATCCGCAAGCCGCCGTCCGCCAGCG
>JAQGMU010000037.1 GCA_028292195.1 Ramlibacter sp.
CCTACCATCGCCGCACACCCAACAGGAGACAAGCCATGAACCTCTTCATCCGCAGTGCCGCCGCGGCCGCCTGCCTGCTGGCCAGCCTGGCCGCCTCGGCCCAGGATGTGCAGGAGCGCGTCATCAAGTTCGGCCACTTGAACAACACCGACCACCCGGTCAGCATGGGCGTGCACAAGTTCGCCGAGGTGCTGGCGGCCAAGAGCGGCGGCAAGCTCAAGGTGCAGGAGTTCCCGGCCTCGCAGCTGGGCAACGAACTGCAGCAACAGTCCGCGCTGCAAGGCGGCGTGCAGGAGATGACCGCGCCCGCCACCACTTCGCTGGCCGGCATCGTCAAGGAATTCGGCCTGGTCGACTTTCCGTTCTCGGTGGCCAACTACGCCCAGGCTGACGCGCTGCTCGATGGCCCGCTGGGCCAGGCGCTGATCGCGCGGCTGCCGGAAAAGGGCCTGGTGGCGCTGGGCTACTGGGACCTGGGCTTTCGCAACGTCACCAACAGTAAGCGGCCGATCACCCGCGCCGAGGACCTGGATGGCCTGAAGCTGCGCGTGATTCCGAACCCGGTGTTCCTGGACACCTTCAAGGCCTTCAAGGCCAACCCGGTGCCCATGCCCTTCGCCGAGCTCTATGGCGCGCTCGAGTCCAAGGCGGTCGACGGCCAGGAGAACCCCTTCTCTGTGATCCTGTCGAACAAGTTCTTCGAGGTGAACAAGTACGTCAGCGCCACCAACCACGTCTATGCCGCCAACATCGTGCTGGTCAGCAAGCGTTTCTGGGACCGCCTCTCGCCGACCGAGCAGCGGCTGATGCACGAAGCCGCCAACGAGGCACGGGGCTACCAGCGCCAGGCCAGCCGCGCCGCGGCGCAGAAGGCCGTGGCCGAACTGCAGGCCAAGGGCATGCAATACAACGAGGTGGCGCCGGCGGAACAGGCGCGCATGCGGCAGATCGCCAGGCCGGTCGCCGAGAAGTTCGCCGCCAGCTACGACCCGGCCATCGTCAAGCTGTACCAGGACGAGCTGGCCCGCCTGAACAAGTGAGCGCGGCCATCATGAAGATCCTCGTCCTGCACGGACCCAACCTCAACCTGTTCGGCCGGCGCGAGCCGCACATCTACGGCACCACCACGCTGGCGCAGATCAACCAGCGGCTGCAGGCGGTGGCGCGCGAGCTGCAGGTGGAACTGGACATCCTGCAGTCGAACCACGAGGGCGTGCTGATCGACTTCCTGCACGCCCACATCGACGATGCGGCCGGCGCGCTGCTCAACCCGGCCGGGCTTACCCAGCATGGCGTGCCCTTGCACGACGCGATCAAGGCCATGCCCTTCCCGGTGATCGAGGTCCACATGTCCAACATCGCCGCCCGCGAGCCTTGGCGCAGCCACTCGATCATCTCGCCGGCGGTGAAGGGCACGGTGCAGGGCCTGGGCCCGCAGTCGTACCTGGCGGGGCTGCGGGGGCTGGTGGAGCTGGTACGGGAAGCCCGCGCCTGAAGCGGGGACTGGCGGGCTGCCTGCAAAGCAGGTATGCCCGCGGCGGCAACGGCGCGGGGGCGGATAGGCGCTACCCTGCGGGATTCCTGCAGGAGACCCCATGAACGACCTCACCCAACTCGAATACCGGTTCCAGGACCACGTCGCCACGCTGACCCTGAACGCGCCGCCGGTGAATGCACTGACACGCACCCTGAACGACGAACTGACGCTGGCGCTGGACCGCATTTCCGAGATGGACGAGGTCCGCGTCGTCATCCTCACCGGCGCTGGCAAAGTCTTCTGCGCCGGCGCCGACCTGAAGGGCCGCGCCTCCGTGATCAAGGGCCCGGGCGACCTGCCCGCGCACTCACGCCGCACCCGCGAATGCTTCCATGCCATCCGCGAGTGCGCCAAGCCGGTGGTCTGCGCGATCAACGGGGCCGCGCTCGGCTCCGGCCTGGCGATGGTGGCGTCCAGCGACATCCTCATCGCCTCGGAGAAAGCCTCCCTGGGCCTGCCCGAGGTCGACGTCGGCTTGCTGGGCGGCTGCCGCCATGCCATGCGCCTGTTCGGCCATTCGCGCCTGCGCCGGATGATGCTCACCGGCATGCGGGTGCCCGGCGCGGAGCTGTACCGCCTGGGCATCGTCGAGGCCTGCACCGCGCCCGAGGAATTGATGACCACCGCCATGGAGATCGCGACGGCAATCGCTTCCAAGAGCCCCGTCTCCACCCGCATGGGCAAGCACACGCTGAACGTGATCGAAGACATGAGCCTGCGCGATGGCTACCGCTACGAGCAGGACATGACGGCGCAGATCGGCAAGACCGCGGACGCGAAGGAAGCGCAGCTGGCTTTCGCCGAGAAGCGCGCTCCGGTTTTCACGGGGCGCTGAGCACATGCAGACTTCACGACGTACCCTCCTGCTGGCCGGCGCATCGTTCGGCATCGCGGCCCTGGCCGGCGCGGCGCGCGCGGCCGCTTATCCCGACAAGCCCGTGCGGCTGGTCGTTCCCTTCCCGGCCGGCGGCGCCACCGACCTGATGGCGCGCAGCCTGGGCCAGAAGCTGTCCGAGCGTCTCGGCCAGAGCGTGGTCATCGACAACCGCGCCGGCGCCGGCGGCGGCATCGGCGCCGAGGCCGTGGCGACGGCTCCGCCCGACGGCTACACGCTGCTGTTCGCGACCATGGGCTCGCTCACCATCAATCCCAGCCTCTACAAGAACCTGCGCTACGACCCAGTGAAGAGCTTCGAGCCGATCTCGCTGACGCACAACACGTCCAACCTGCTGGTGGTGAATCCGGCCGTGCCGGCCCGCAGCGTGGCCGAGCTGATCGAACTGGCGCGCAAGGAGCCGGGCAAGCTGACCTTCGCTTCGGCCGGCAACGGCACCACCAGCCACCTGGCGGGCGAATTGTTCAAGAGCCTGGCGAAAGTGGACCTGACGCACGTTCCGTACAAGGGCAGCGCCCCCGCGATGGTCGACTTCCTCGGCGGCCGCACCTCGATGATGTTCGACACCGCCTCGAATTTCGTCGACCACATCAAGACCGGCCGCGTCCGCCCGCTGGGGCTGACCGGGCGCAAGCGCTCGCCGGCGATGCCCAATGTGCCGACGATCTCGGAGACGCCCGGCATGGCCGACTACGACCTGTCTTTGTGGCTGGGGGTGCTGGCGCCGGCGGGCACGCCGCCCGACATCACGGCCCGCCTGCAGCGCGAGATCGCCGTCGCGATGGCGACTCCGGACCTGGTCCGGCAGATGGCCGATGCCGGCATCGAGGTCCGCCTGGGCGGCCCGCAGGAATTCGCCGCGCTGATCCGCTCGGACCTGGCCAGGTGGTCGGCGGTCGTCAAGCGCGCCGACGTCAAGATGGACTGAACCGGCGTCGCGTGAGGGACGTTCTCCAGCCCTGGGATCGGCTCTAATCGAGGCCATTCCCGAGGCAAGGAGAAGCCCCATGTTTGCCGACCCGTCCCCCAAGACCCAGGACCTGCTGCAGCGCTTGCGGCAGTTTTTCGACCAGCACATCTATCCCAACGAGGACCGCTACTACCGCGAGATGGACGTGTTCCGCCGCCAGGGCAACCCGTGGCAGGTGTCGCCGCTGATCGAGGAGCTCAAGCCGCTGGCCCGCGCGGCCGGCCTGTGGAACATGTTCCTGCCGCACGAGTACCGCGGCGTCCCCGGCATCTCGAACCTCGACTACGCGCCCCTGTGCGAGGTGATGGGCCGGGTGTCCTGGTCCGGCGAGGTGTTCAACTGCTCGGCGCCCGACACCGGCAACATGGAAACGCTGGAGCGCTACGCCACCGAGGCGCAGAAGGACGAATGGCTGGAGCCGCTGCTGGCCGGCAAGATCCGCTCCGGCTTCCTGATGACGGAGCCCGCCGTCGCCTCCTCGGATGCCACCAATATCCAGTGCACGATCCGGCGCGAGGGCGACGAATACGTGATCAACGGCCGCAAGTGGTTCTCCTCCGGGGCCGGCAGCCCGCGCTGCAAGATCTTCATCGTCATGGGCAAGACCGACCCGGATGCGCCCCGCCATGCGCAGCAGTCCATGGTGCTGGTGCCGCGCGACGCGGCCGGCGTCTCGGTGCTGCGCCACCTGTCGGTGTTCGGCTACGACGACGCCCCGCACGGCCACATGGAAGTGCTGCTGGAAAACGTCCGCGTCCCTGTGTCCAACATCCTGCTGGGCGAGGGCCGCGGCTTCGAGATCGCCCAGGGCCGCCTCGGCCCGGGGCGCATCCACCACTGCATGCGTTCCATCGGCGCCGCCGAACGCGCGCTGGAGATGATGTGCGACCGCCTGCGCGAGCGGGTCGCGTTCGGCAAGCCACTGGCCGAGCAGTCGGTCTGGCACGAGCGCATCGCCGAGTCGCGCTGCATGATCGACCAGGCCCGGCTGCTGACGCTGAACGCCGCCCACATGATGGACACCGTGGGCAACAAGAACGCCCGCGCCGAGATCGCGATGATCAAGGTGGTGGCGCCCAACATGTCGTGCAAGATCGTCGACTGGGCGATCCAGGCCCACGGCGCCGCCGGCGTCAGCCAGGACTTCTGGCTGGCTGAGGCCTATGCCCACCAGCGCACGGTGCGCATCGTGGACGGCCCGGACGAGGTGCACCGCAACGCGATTGCCAAGCTGGAACTGGCGAAGCGCGCGGCTCGAAACGCTGGGGTTCGCTGACGCGAAACCCAGCCTACGAAATGCGATGAATTCGTAGGCTGGGTTGCGCGTAGCGCACCCCAGCTGTCCTCAATCCAGCTTCGCCCCCACCGAGCGTGCCAGGGCACCCCAGCGCGCGGTCTCGGCAAAGATGAACGGCCCGAATTCGTCCGGCCGGCTGGCCACGACTTCGGAACCTTGCTGCGCGAAGGCCTCCTTCATGTCGGGCGTCTTCAGCGCGGTGCCGACCGCGCGGTAGAGCCGGTCGATCACCTCGGGCGGCGTCTTGGCCGGCGCCAGCAGGCCGTACCAGTTGTAGATCTCCACCTT
>JAQGMU010000103.1 GCA_028292195.1 Ramlibacter sp.
TCCGCCACCTGGGCTTCGGGCTTGGGCTCGGCGGCGGGCGGTGCCGGTTCGGGCGTCACCTTGCCGACGGCCACCGGGGCCGGGGACGGCAGGGGCAGCGGCTTGACCTTGTTGCGGTCCGGAATCTCGATGGGGATGTCGACGGCGACCGGCCGCGGCTGGGTGTCGAACAGCAGCGGGAAGCCGATCACGCCGGCCAGCACCAGCACCACGGCGCCGATCAGGCGGTGCCGCGCGCGGCGGCGCATCGCGTCGACGCTCTCGGCGGGGGAGGCCGCGGCCACCGGCTCGTCGACCTTTTTGCGCAACTTGAACAAGGCCATGGATGGGGTGTGTCAGCCGAGGTGTTTGGCGGCCAGGCGGGGCACGCCCTGCTGCAGGACGCCGCCCACCGTGAAGAAGGATCCGAAGACCAGGATTCTATCAGCGGGGTCCGCTTGCTCGACCGCGGCACCCAGGGCCGCCATGGGGCTGGCATGGGTGCTGGCCGGCACCTCGCGCCGGCCGGGCAAGGCCTGACAGCGCGCCTGCAGGTCCGCGGCCGAGGCGGCGCGCGGCGTCGGCAGGTCGGTGAAGTACCAGCGGTCGACCAGCGGCCCGATTTTCGCGAGCATGGGCGCCAGGTCCTTGTCCGCCATCGCGCCGAACACGGCGTGGGTGGTGGGGTAGAAGCCCATGGCGTCGAGGTTGGCCGTCAGGGCGGCCACCGAGTGCGGGTTGTGCGCCACGTCGAGCACCAGCGTCGGCTGGCCGGGGACGATCTGGAAGCGGCCCGGCAGGTCGACCATGGCCAGCCCGTTGCGCACCGCCTGCGCCGTGACGGGCAGCCGCGGCCGCAGTGCTTCCAGCGCCGCCAGCACGCCGGAGGCGTTGAGCAGCTGGTTGGCGCCGCGCAGCGCCGGATAGGCCAGGCCGGCATAGCGGCGGCCGCGGCCGGCCCAGGCCCACTGCAGCTTGTCGCCGGAAAAGTTGAAGTCGCGGCCCAGCAGCCAGAGGTCCGCGCCCAGCGCATTGGCGTACTGCAGCAGGCTGTGCGGCGGCATCGGGTCGCTGACGATCGCCGGCTTGCCCGCGCGCAGGATGCCGGCCTTTTCGCGGCCTATGCTCTCGCGGTCCGGCCCCAGGTAGTCCATGTGGTCGAGGTCTATGCTGGTGACGATCGCGCAGTCGGTGTCGATCGCATTCACCGCGTCCAGCCGGCCGCCCAGTCCGACTTCGAGGATCGCCACGTCCAGCCCGCTGGCGGCCATCAAGCCGAGGATGGCAAGCGTGGTGAACTCGAAGTAGGTCAACGTTTCGCCCTGGCGCGCCGCTTCGACTCGCGCGAACTGCGGCACCAGCTCGGCTTCCTTCACGATCTCGCCGCCTATGCGGCACCGTTCCTCGAAGTGCACCAGGTGCGGCGAGGTGTAGACGCCGGTGCGCCAGCCCGCCTGCAGCGCGATCGCTTCCAGCATCGCGCAGGTCGAGCCCTTGCCATTGGTGCCGGCCACGGTGACGACGGGGCATTCGAAGCGCAGCTCCATCCGCCGCAGCACGGCCTGGACGCGCTCCAGGCCCAGGTCTATCGTCTTGGGGTGCAGCCGGTCGCAGTGCGCCAGCCACTCTTGCAGGGTTTTCATCGCCCGCATTGTCCCAGCATGTCCGTGACTAAGATCACGCCCATGACGATCACCCTGTACGGCATCCCCAACTGCGACACCGTGAAAAAAGCCCGCTCCTGGCTGGCGGACGCAGGTGTCGCGTATTCCTTCCACGACTTCAAGAAGCAGGGCGTGCCGCCCGAGCGGCTGGATCACTGGCTGGCCACCTCCGGCTGGCAGAAGCTCCTGAACCGCCAGGGCAACACCTGGCGCAAGCTGGACCCTGCCACCCAGGCGCAGGCGGCCGATGCTGCCGGCGCGCGGGCCCTGATGCTGGCCCAGCCCAGCGTGATCAAGCGGCCGGTGGTCGAGTGGAATGCCCGCGCTGTCACAGTTGGTTTCGATGCCGCGGACTGGGCCGCCAGGAAGAGTGCGTAATCCTGTCGTTTTTTACCCGGGCTTTACCCTAAAGCCGCGCAGCACTGCTGGGCGTTGCCTAAACTTGAGGCATCGCAGTACAACCGGGGTTCTTGCCATGAAGCAAACCGTTCTCTTCGCCGCGTTGGGCGTCGTCGCCTTGGGCGCGGGCGCACAGGAAGTCGGCAACGTCCTTTCGTCCCAGCCGGTCGTGCAACAGGTTGCCGTGCCACGGCAGCTTTGCAACAACCAGGTGGTGCAGGCCCCCAACACGGGTGGCGGCGCCTTGCTTGGCGGCCTCACGGGCGCCGCCGTCGGCAGCGCCTTCGGTGGTGGCTCCGGCCGCGCGGCCGCCCTCGGCGTGGGCGCCATCCTCGGCGCCGTCGTGGGCAGCAACGTCGAAGCGCAGAACAACACCCGCGTGGTGCCCAACTGCGTGACTGAGAACACCTACGAAAACCGCACCGTGGCCTGGAACGTCACCTACGAATACTCCGGCCGCCAGTACACGGTGCAGATGCCGTACGACCCGGGTCCGACCGTGCGCCTGCAAGTCAGCGCGGTCGGTGCAACGGACGGCTACGCGAACACGGGACAAGGGAACATGGCGCAGGGCCAGGTGGTTTCGGCCCCGGCCGTGCAGACCGTCTCCGCGCCGGTGATCATGGCGCCGCAGCCGCCCGCGGCGGTGGTGTATTCGGGTTACCCGTATCCCTATCCGGCCTACCCGGTGTACCAGCCGTACTACTACCCGCCGGTCTCGCTGAGCTTCGGCTACGTGTTCCGCGGCGGCGGTGGGCATCGCCACTGGCGTTGATGCGCCGGTAACCCGGACCCGACGGCCTCCTTGCGGAGGCCGTTCCGCTTTCAGATCGGCGTCTGCAGCACCGCGCCCTTCCACAGCACCGGGCCGGTCGGCCCGACCTCGCCCGGCACGCCGCCCTTGGGCTCCAGGCTGATGGCCAGGGCCGGCGACTGGCCCACCACCTGTTCGGAGGCGGTCAGCCGCAGCACCGGCTGGTCGGCCAGCACGCCCAGCGAGCGCGGCGCGCCGGCATTCGGGATCGCCCACAGCTGCAGCGACTTGTCGGGGCCTTCCTGGTAGCCGCCCACGCGCTTGAGCGTCAGCGTGTTGCGCTTGGGGTCGAAGGTGACCAGCATCGCCGGCGTCGCCTTGTCGTCGGTCAGCACCGAGACGTAGCGCACGTCCGGCTGCGCCTGCAGCTGCGCCACCAGGGTGGCGTTCTGGCGCGCGAGGTCGCGGCCCTGCGTCTGCAGCTGGGCCAGCTGCACCTGGCTGCCCTGCAGCTCGTTGCGCAGGCCCAGCGAGAAGGTGACGGCGGCCACCGCGGCGACGCCGGCCGCGAGCGCCGCGCCGCGCCACAGGTTGCGGGCGCGCCGCAGCAGCTCCGCCAGCGGGTCGGCCCCCGGGGCCAGCACCGCGCGCGGCTCCGCCGCCAGCAGGTTCTCGATCTTCTTCCAGACCTGGGGGCTGGGCGCCTGGGCTTGCTGCAGCTCGGTCATGGACATGAAACGCTCCCGCCACTCGTGCGCCCTGAAGCGCAGCGAGGGACTTTGCCGGGCCAGGGCTTCGAAACGGCGCCGGGCCCCGCCGCGCAAGGTCCCCAGGGCATAGGCCGCCGCCAGGCGATCGACCAGTTCCGGTTGCTGAAGGATGTTCATGGTGTGTCCTTCAGGCGAAATGGGCCATGCAGCCGCGCAGCTGGTCCAGCCCGCGCCGGATCCAGGTCTTGACGGTGCCCAAAGGCAACTTGAGCTGCGCGGCCAGCTCGCCGTGGCTCAGGTCGCGCAGGTAGGCCAGGGCCACGACCTCGCGCTGCCGGCCGTCCAGCTTGCGCAGGCATTCGTGCAGCGCCCAGGCCTGCTCGCTGGCCTCGGCGGTGGCTATCGGGTCCGGGCTGTCGCCCGCCACCGTCTCGCTGATGAAGTCGTCCAGCTCCTGGGTGGTGTCGGCGCGTTCGCTGGTGCGGCGGCGCAGGAAGTCCAGCGCCCGGCTGCGCACGATCATCCCCAGCCAGGCCAGCGGCGGGCTCAGGGAGGCGCGGTAGTCGCCGGCCGAGCGCCAGATGCTGATGAAGGCTTCCTGCAGCACGTCTTCGGCGAAGTCACGGTTGCCGGTGACCCGCACCGCCAGCCCGAACAGGCGCGCCGAGGTGCGGTCGTACAGCTCGCGCAGCGCCAGCTCGCTCTCGCGCTGCTGCGCCGGGTCGGCGAGACGGGCGCCGACGCGGTCGATCAGGGCGATCAGTTCGGAATCGGGGGCGGTTCGGGTCATGGGCAGGTATTCTGGTCGGAATGAATACGCAGCCCGGCGGCGGCCGGATTCAGGGCCGTCCGAAGCCGGAACGAGGCGGTCGCCTAAAATTGCGGGTTTCCCCTCAGCCTTTCCCCATTCCATGACCACCGAGCAACTCGCCGTCGCCTCCGTCGCGACCCAGGCCAACGTGTATTTCGACGGCAAGTGCGTCAGCCACACCGTCACGCTGGCCGACGGCACCAGGAAGTCGGTGGGCGTGATCCTGCCCGCGGCGCTGACCTTCAAGACCGGCGCAGCCGAAGTCATGGAATGCGTGGCCGGCGCCTGCGAATACAAGCTGGCCGGCAGCAGCGAATGGAAAAAATCCGGCGCCGGCCAGAAGTTCTCGGTGCCGGCCAACTCGAGTTTCGAAATCCGGGTCGCCGAGGCCTACCACTACATCTGCCACTTCGGCTGATTCCCCAGCCCCCAGCCCCTAAATGAGCACCATCCTCGAGAACCTGCCCGTCGGCCAGAAAGTCGGCATCGCCTTTTCCGGCGGCCTGGACACCAGCGCCGCGCTGCACTGGATGCGCAAGAAGGGCGCCGTCCCTTACGCCTACACCGCCAACCTGGGCCAGCCGGACGAGCCGGACTACGACGCCATCCCGCGCAAGGCCATGGAGTACGGCGCCGAAAAGGCGCGCCTGGTCGACTGCCGCAAGCAGCTGGCGCACGAAGGCATCGCCGCGTTGCAGTGCGGGGCCTTCCACATCTCCACCGCCGGCGTGACCTACTTCAACACCACGCCGCTGGGCCGGGCCGTGACCGGCACGATGCTGGTGGCGGCGATGAAGGAAGACGACGTCAACATCTGGGGCGACGGCAGCACCTTCAAGGGCAACGACATCGAGCGCTTCTACCGCTACGGCCTCTTGACCAACCCGGGCCTGCGCATCTACAAGCCCTGGCTGGACCAGGCCTTCATCGACGAACTGGGCGGCCGCGCCGAGATGTCGGCCTTCATGACGGCGGCCGGCTTCGGCTACAAGATGTCGGCGGAGAAGGCCTATTCGACCGACTCCAACATGCTGGGCGCAACCCATGAGGCCAAGGACCTGGAGCACCTGGACTCCGGCATCAAGATCGTCAACCCGATCATGGGCGTGGCCTCGTGGAAAGACGAAGTCGCGGTGAAGGCCGAAGAAGTCCGGGTGCGGTTCGAAG
>JAQGMU010000109.1 GCA_028292195.1 Ramlibacter sp.
TGGCCGACATCGCCCGCGCCAACCCCGATCGCCGCGTGCTGTTCCCGGTGCACCTCAACCCGGTGGTGCAGCGCCCCGCGCACTCCATCCTGCAGGGCCTGGAGAACGTCAAGCTGGTGGCGCCCCTCGACTACCTGGGCATGCAGCAAGCGCTGGTGAATGCCTCGCTGCTGCTCACCGACTCCGGCGGCCTGCAGGAAGAGGCGCCCACCTTCGGCGTGCCGACGCTGGTGCTGCGGCACGAGACCGAGCGCCCGGAAGCGGTCGAGGCCGGCTGCGCCCGGCTGGTCGGCCCCAGGCGGGACGCGATCGTCGCGGCGGCCACCGAGGTGCTGGCCGGCGGCCCGGCGGCCGACGCCATGCGCAAGGTCGCGAACCCCTTTGGCGACGGGCAAGCGTCCCGCCGCATCGCCCAGGCCGTGCTGGCACGCCTGGTGGTCCCCACCCAATCCGCCGCCGTGGCGGCCTGACGCGAGGAGTCCCCTTCATGCAGTCCAACGTTGTCCGGCTTGCCGCCTGCCTTGCCTTCGCCTGGAGCGCGTCGGTGGCGGTCGCGCAATCCGTGGTCACTCCGCCGCCGTTGCCGCCAGGCTCCAACCTGGTCCGGCCCGACCCCGGGATGAACGAGCCCGAGCGCAAGCGGGCCATCCGCGCGCACCACAACAAGTTCCACCACGGCCGCGACTACACCCGCGACGACAGCATCTATCCGATGACCCTGGAGGCCACGGGCCCGGCGCGCGCCGGCCAGCCCGGCACGGCGCTGGGCGCGGGCAAGGCGGGCACCGTGCAGGACGGCAAGGGCACCGGCCCGGCCCGGGAAAAGACGGACCGGGGCGCGAGTTCCTGGTTTTACGGCAACGACAAGAAGTGAGAACACAGCCATGAACCTGCTCCACCGTTTCCTCCTGCCGCTGGCGGCCTGCGTCGCCTTTGCCGGTGCCCCGGCCGTCCATGCCGACACGAAGATCGACAAGGAAAAGATCGCCAACCTGCTGGACCAGGTGCGCGACAAGCTCCAGGAATTGAAGGGCAAGGAGAAGGACAAGGACAAGGACAAGGAGGGCAAGCCCCCCGCGCCGGCGCCGGGCGGCGGCGGCACGGCGGCGGCCGCGCCCAAGGTGCTGGCACTGTACGACGCTCCCGTCGGCACGCCCTTCGACAAGCTCGGCTTCGCCTACACCATCATGCTGCGCAACCTGCTGGGCCACTTCGATGCCACGGTCGACCTGATGCCGGTGCAGCAGTACACGGCCGGCAAGGTCAACAGCTATGACGCCACCTTCTACATGGGTTCGTCCTACGACTTCCAGCTGCCGGCCGCCTTCCTGAGCGACGCCTCGACCACCACCAGGACGATGGTCTGGTTCAAGTACAACCTGTGGCAGCTGGCCGGCAACCCGGCCTACAACTTCACCGCCACCCGCGGCATCCAGTTCGTCGGCCTGCGCGGCATGAACGCGCTGCCCACGGCGGCCGCCCCGAGCCCCGGCTTCTTCGACACGGTCAAGTACAAGAACCTCGACTTCGTCAAGTACTACAACTTCGACAGCGGCCGCAACATCATCAACGCCGATCCCGACATCGGGGTGACCGCGGTGGCCGACGCCACCAAGGCCTCGGTGGTGGTGAGCGTCGCCAACGCGAAGACGGCCGAGACCGCGCCCTACATCACGCGCTCGGGCAACTTCTGGTACGTGGCCGACCTGCCCTTCAGCTTCATCGGCCCGCGTGACCGCTACCTGGTGTTCACCGACGTGCTGCACGACATGCTGGGCATCCAGCACGCCGAGAGCCACAAGGCCCTGGTGCGGCTGGAAGACGTCGGCGCGATGGTCTCGGTGCAGGCGATGAAGACGCTGTCGGACTACCTGGGCGCCAGGAAGGTGCCGTTCTCCATCGCCGCCATCCCGCGCTATGTCGACGGCCTGGGCGTCTACAACGGCGGCGTGCGCCAGGAGGTGAACCTGTCGCAGGCGACCAACCTGAAGAAGTCGCTGGACTACGCCCGCCAGCGCGGCGGCGAGATCGTGATGCACGGCTTCACCCACCAGTACGGCACCATGCGCAACCCGCACACCGGCGTGAGCGGCGACGACTACGAGTTCTGGAACATCGTCGACAACGCGCCCTTCCCGGAGGACTCGGCGTCCTGGGCGGCGGGCCGCCTCTACAACGGCCTGCAGGACCTGCGCGCCAACGGCTACACGCCGATCGCCTGGGAAGCGCCGCACTACCACACGTCCGCCATCACGGCGCGCACGGCCCCGACGCTGTTCACCACCACCTACCAGCGGGTCGTCTACTTCACCGCCGACAAGCCCAATTTCTTCGCCCCCGTGGCCAAGGACTTCGGCGTCGGCCAGTTCTACCCCTACGTGATCCGCCAGGACTACTACGGCCAGTACGTGCTGCCCGAGAACCTGGGCAACATCGAATACGACATCAGCACGATCGACTCGACCTCGAACTACAACTACACGGCCGACGACATCCTGGCCAACGCCAGGTTCGCCCTCGCGGTGCGCGACGGCTTCGCTTCCTATTTCTTCCATCCTTTCTGGCTTGAACCTTCCCTCGGCGTGCCTGGCTTCGAGGATTTCAAGAAGACGGTCGACGGGATCACGCAGCTGGGCTTTACCTGGGTCGCCCCCAGCACTCTTCGCTGAGCCGGGCTGCATATGTTTACAACGAGGTGCTCCATGAAACTCCACCGTGTCCTGCCCGCCGCCGCGCTGGCGGCCCTGTGCCTGCTGCCCCAGTGGGGCACGGCGCAACAGCCGACCCTCAGGCCGGCGCAACAGGTGACGACGCCGTCCGCGCCAGCGACGACGAACGTCTTCCGTCCGGTCGACCCGGCCAGTCCTGGCGCCACGGCCGCGGCCGCGCAGGCCAATGCGGGCGTGTGGGTGCCGCGGACGGTGACCTTCGCCGAACTGGGTTTCACGGAGCCGGTCGTGCTGGGCTACCCCGACACGATCAAGGAGATCTACCTGCCGGTGCCGCCCGGCATCGACCTGTCCGGCGCAACCCTGCAGCTCGATGCGAGCTATGTCCGCGCCGACGGCGGCCGCACGACGCTGATCTACGCGATCGACGGCGCGCCGGTGGTGGCCAACGGCCTGACCGGCGACCGCGGTGACGCCAGCGCCACGATCCCGGTCGACGGCAAGCCGCGGCCCAGCGGCTTCGTCCGCCTCAACGTCGACTGGCGCACGGCCGTCGCCCGCGAGAACACCTGCGCCGACGCCCGCACGCCGGGCAACATCCTGCGCATCGAGCCGACCAGCAAGTTCGTCTTCAAGTACGACGGCTCGGCCATCCGCGACCTGGCCACGGCCTGGAGCTCCCTGCCGAGCACGCCGACCATCCTGATCTCCTCCAACAAGCTGTCGCCCGAGAGCTACGACGCCGCCTGGCGCGTCGGCGTGGCGCTGGAGCGGGCCGGCAAGCGGTCGAGGATCCGCGTGGCCGACGGTTCGG
>JAQGMU010000126.1 GCA_028292195.1 Ramlibacter sp.
AAATCGCCCCGCATCACCGAATTCCCCAATGCCGAGCACCTGAACGAGCTGATGATCGTCGGCCCGATCACCGTTCGCAGCGCCTGCTCGCACCATTTTTGCCCGGTCATCGGCAAGATATGGATTGGCGTCATGCCCAACGAGCACACCAACGTGATCGGCCTGTCCAAGTACGCGCGCCTCGCCGAATGGATCATGGGCCGGCCCCAGATCCAGGAAGAGGCGGTGGTGCAGCTGGCCGACCTGATCATGGAAAAGACCCAGCCGGACGGGCTGGCGCTGGTGATGGAAGCGCGCCACTACTGCATGGCCTGGCGCGGCGTGAAGGACCTGGACAGCAAGATGATCAACTCGGTCATGCGCGGCGCCTTCCTCAAGGACGCGGCGCTGCGCCGCGAGTTCCTGGCCCTGATTCCCCAGAAGGACTGAGCATGCTGGTCCGCCTCCTCTATTGCAGCCGCGCCGTCGACACCGGCGCCGAAGCCATCGAAGCTATCCTGGCGCAGTCACGCCAGCACAACCCGGTGAGCGGCATCACCGGCATCCTCTGCTACGGCGGCGGCATCTTCCTGCAGTGCATCGAAGGCGGCCGCATGCAGGTGAGCGACCTGTTCGGCAGCATCCAGAAAGACGCCCGCCACAAGGACGTCGCGCTGCTGCACTACGAGGAAATCTTCGAGCGCCGCTTCGGCGGCTGGAGCATGGGGCAGGTCAACATCTCCAAGCTGAACCACTCGGTGCTGCTGAAGTACTCCGAGAAGCCGGAGCTCGATCCCTACGCGGTCTCGGGCAAGGTCTCGCTGTCGCTGCTGGAGGACCTGGCGGCCACGGCCGCCATCTGCGGCCGGGGTTAAACCGGGCCGATGCCGCTCAGTGCGCTGGCGCTGGTCCTGCTTGCCGGACTGATTCACGCCAGCTGGAACATCGCAGCCAAGAAGGCCGGCGGCGACATCCGCTTCGCCGCCTTCACCACGGTCGTCAACTGCGTCGCCTGGGCGCCGCTCGGCCTGTGGCTGGCCGTCGATGCCGTGCCCGCCTGGGGCGCGCGCGAATGGGGGCTGCTGGCCGGCAGCGCGCTGCTGCACTGCGGCTACTTCCTGATGCTGCTGCGCGGCTACCGCAAGGCAGACCTCACCGTGGTCTACCCGCTCGCGCGGGGCGCCGGCCCCTTGCTGTCTTCGATGGCGGCGATCCTTCTGCTGGGCGAGCAGCTCTCGGCACTGGGCGGCTTCGGCATCGCCGGTGTCGTGGCCGGCGTGTTCCTGATCGCGGGGGGGCCGGCGCTCTGGCGCCGCAGCCGCGACCCCGCGACGCGCGCGCGGGTGCACAAGGGCATGTTCTACGGCCTCGTGAGCGGGGCCTTCATCGCCGGCTACACGGTCGTCGACGGTTACGGCGTCAAGGTGTTGCTGCTGTCACCGATCCTGGTGGACTACGTCGGCTCGCTGCTGCGCATCTTCGTGATCGGGCCGGCCGTGCTGCGCAACCTCCCGGAGGCCAAGCAGCTGTGGCGTCGGCAATGGAAGTACGCGGTGTTCGTCGGCATCGTCAGTCCGGTCTCGTACGTGATGGTGCTGTACGCCATGCAGACGGCGCCACTGTCGCACGTGGCGCCGGCGCGCGAAGTGTCGATGCTGTTCGCGGCGCTGATCGGCGGCCAGTTGCTGGGCGAGGGCGAGCGCTGGCTGCGCCTGCTGGGCGCCGGCTGCATTGCCGCCGGCGTGATGGCGCTGGCGCTGGGGTGAACGCATGACACTGCTGCTCGGCTGCGACTTTTCCAGCGCCCCCACCCGGCGCAAACCGATCGTGCTGGCGCTCGGCACCGCCTCCGGCGGCCGGGTGCAGCTCACGCGCCTGGAGAAGCTCGATTCGCTCGCCGCCTTCGCCGAATGGCTGCGCCGGCCGCAGGCCTGGATCGGCGGCTTCGACTTCCCCTTCGGCCTGCCGCGGGCGCTGGTGGAAGAGCTCGGCTGGCCGACCGAGTGGCGCGAGTGCATGCGGCACTACGCAACGCTCAGCCGGCCGCAGATTCGCGAGACCTTCGCCGCCTACTGCGCGGCCCGCCCCGTCGGCTCCAAGTTCGCGCACCGCCGCTTCGACAAGCTCGCCGGTTCGAGTCCGTCGATGAAGTGGGTGAATCCGCCTGTGGCCTACATGCTGCACGCGGCGGTGCCGCTGCTGCTGGAGGCCGGCGTGGACATTCCCGGCCTGCATGCGGGCGACCCGCAGCGAGTGGCGCTGGAGGCCTATCCCGGCCTGCTGGCGCGCGAGCTGATCGCCCGGCGCAGCTACAAGAGCGACGACAAGGCCAGGCAGGACGCCGACCGCCTGATCGCCCGCAAGGACCTGCTCACCGCGCTCGAGCAGGGCCGCACCCGGCTCGGGCTGCGCCTGAAGGTGACGCATGCGCAGCACGACGCGCTGGTCGCGGACGCCAGCGGCGACAGCCTGGATGCCGTGCTCTGCCTGGTGCAGGCCGCTTGGGCCGCGCAGCAGGGCGCACCGCGCTACGGCCTGCCGGCCGACCTGGACCCGCTGGAAGGCTGGATCGTCAGCGCCTGAGTTACAGCGGACCCCAAGCCGGCGGGGAATGGTTTACCGTGGCCGAATGACCACCGACGTCCGCAAAGGCCAGGCCCCCGAGCCGCATCCGCGCGATGTATTCCGCGAGCGCTTTCTCGCGAATTTCCATGATCCCGCTTTCCAGCAGGAAAGCGAAGCCATCTCGCGGCTGGAAGCGATTGCCTGGGATGCCTTCCACGAGGGCCGCAAGGCGCCCATCACGCGCAAGGCGGGGCCGGAGTTCGAGGACCCGGACTACGACCTGTCGGTCGAGTGGTACGAGACGCGGCAGAAGCTGCTGGCGGCACAGGCGAAGTGGAGCGACCCGTCCACGCCCTCGCGCGTGCTGGTGGTCTCCTGCGGTCCGCGCAACGACGGCACCTGTCCGGGCGAGATGTCGAAGACCTTCCGGCTCGCCAACATCGCGTTGGACGTGTTGCGGCAAGGCAAGGTCGAAACGGAGCTGCTGGACCTGAGCCTGCTCACCTCCGACTACCGGCGCCACATCCATCCCTGCAAGGGCTGCGTGTCGACGGCCATGCCCCTGTGCCACTGGCCCTGCAGCTGCTACCCGAACCATGCGCTGAACCAGGTCGGCGACTGGATGAACGAGATCTACGAGAAGTGGGTCTCGGCGCACGGCGTGCTCCTGATCACGCCCACCCACTGGTACCAGGTGGCCAGCCCGCTCAAGCTGATGATGGACCGGCTGGTGTGCGCCGACGGCGGCAACCCCGACCCGAGCACCACGCACGGCAAGGACCCGGCCAAGGCCAAGGAGGTGGAACTGGCCGGCTGGTCCTATCCCAAGCACATGGCGGGACGCACCTATGGCGTGGTTGTGCACGGCGACGTCGCCGGCATCGAAGGCACGCGGCGCGCCACCTGCGACTGGCTGGACTGGATGGGCCTGATCGATGCGGGCCCGCAGGCCCGGCTGGACCGCTACGTCGGCTACTACGAACCGTATGCCACCAGCCACCAGGCGCTGGACAAGGACGAGGACTTCCAGGAAGAAGTGCGCAACGTCGCCCGCGCCCTGCTCAATGCGGTCGGCGAATTGCGCCAGGGCAAGCTCAGTGCGCCGGGCAAGGACCTGAAGCCGCCGCGCCCGAAGTAGGAGTCATGCGCTGAGCCGCCCGAAGGCGAGCAGCGCCTCCGTGTCGGTGCGGTACATCTTCAGCAGCGGCCCTTCGTTCAGCACGCCGGCCTTCTGCAGCACCCGCTCCACCGGCAGCTTGATGCCGCTGATGTGCAGCGTGATGCCCTTTTCCGTGAGCAGCTTGCGCAGCTGGCCGAACATCTCCACGCCGGTGGCGTCCACGCGGTTGATCGGGTGCGCGAACAGGCAGACGTGGCGCACCTCCGGGTGTGCGGCCAGGTGTTCGACGATGGCCCGTTCCATGGCGGTGGCGGAGGCGAAGTCGAGCTCCGCGTCCATCCGCAACGCATACAGTTCGGACGCGAGTGGCGGCAGCTGCCACAGGTGGCGGTCGCGCAGGCTGCCGTCCGGGTGCAGCCCCACCTCGATGATGCGCGGGTGCAGCCGCAGGTACAGGAAATGCGCCAGGCCCATCAGCACGCCGGTCAGCACGCCCCAGTAGATGCGCGGCGCCGACAGGATCGTCACGGCGAAGGTGGTCAGCGCCGTCAGCGCTTCCACCTTGTCGATCTGCCACAGCGTGAGCAGGGTGCGCGGCTTGAACAGGCTGGACACCGCCGCCACCACCACGGCCGCCAGCACCGCCCTCGGCACGTGCGACAGCGCGGGCGTGAAGAACAGCAGCACCAGCAGCACGAAGCCGGTGGCGATGACGGTGGCCCAGCCGGTTCGGGCCCCGGAATAAAGCGTGAGCGCAGAACGCGAGAACGAGGTGCTGGTGGCGAAGGCGCCCGACAGCGCGGAAGCGATCTTGCCCATGCCCTGGCCCACCAGGTCCTGGCTGGCGTCCCAGCGCTTGCCGTCACGCTGGCTTTCGATCTTGGCGCTGGCGGCCATCTCCAGCGAGCTCACCAGCGTCAGCACCAGCGCCGGCGCGATCAGCGTGGTGAACTGGTCCCAGCCGGGCCAGGCCGGCCAGTAGGGATGCGGCAGGCCGCTGGGGAGCGGGCCGACGACGGCCCCGTGCGCGGAGTAGCCGCTGAAGGCGCTGAGCGCGGCGGCGGCGGCCAGCACCATCAGCATGATGGGCAGCCTGGGTGCGAAGCGCTTCGCCAGCACGAACAGGGCGAGGCTGACGAGGCCGTAGGCGAGCGCCTGGAGGTCCAGCTTGGGTGAATGCAGCAGCTGCGCCAGCGAGCCGTCGAGCCCGAGCAGCGCCGGCAGTTGCGAGGCGATGATCAGCAAGGCCGCCGCCTGGCTGAAGCCGGCCAGCACAGGCGAGCTCACCAGGTTCAGCACCCAGGCTGCGCGCAGCCAGCCCACGGCCAGCTGCAGACCCCCCGACAGCAGCGCAAGCCAGACGGCCAGCGCGATCCAGCTGGCGCTGGCCGGCTCCGCCATCCCGATCAGCGAGGCGCCGACCAGCACGCTGGAGAGCGCCGAGGGCCCGACCGAGAGCCGGGTCGACGCGCTGAACAGGACGGCGACCAGCATCGGCAGGAAAGTGGCGTAGAGGCCGGTCACCAGCGGCATGCCGGCCAGGCCGGCATAGGCGACCGATTGCGGAATCATCACCACCGCCACGGTGAGCGCCGCGATGGCCTCGCCGCGGAGCAGGGCGCTGGTCGGGCGAGGCCAGTTCAGGAAGGGAAACCAGCGGGTCAGTTGCGACATCGGACCCAAGTATGCCTTCCAGCACGTGCCCTTCAGCGCTGCGGCATGTCCTTCACCGAGTAGCCCAGGCTGACCGTTGCGTCTTCCGGAATCGGCGGCATCGTTTCATTCCAGCTTTCCCAGGCGTCGCGCATCGCCGTCAGGCGAGCCGGTTCGCGGCCGGCCAGGTTGGCGCGTTCGCGCTCGTCGGCCGGGATGTTGAACAGGTAGTCGTGGCCGTCCACCCGCAGGTACTTCCAGTCGCCGTCGCGCAGCGCGCGCTGGCCGCGGTGGTTCATGCGCCAGTGCAGCGGCCGCGCGAAGTGGTGGCGGGCATCGCGCAGCACCGGCAGCAGCGACACGCCGTCCAGCGGATAGGCCGGGTCGGCCCCGGCGCCGCCGGCGTCCAGGATCGTCGTGCTCCAGTCCATGGTCATGCACTG
Source organism: Ramlibacter sp. (assembly GCA_028292195.1). GTDB lineage: Bacteria > Pseudomonadota > Gammaproteobacteria > Burkholderiales > Burkholderiaceae_C > Ramlibacter. The sequence goes on from JAQGMU010000126.1 coordinate 5,761, forward strand.
CTGCGCGCTGACGCCGCCGGGGCGGATCACCGTGGGCCAGTGCGCGATCCACGGCACGCGGATGCCGCCTTCGGTCAGGTCCATCTTGCCGCCCACCAGCGGCCAGTTGTCGGAGAAGCGTTCGCCGCCGTTGTCGCTGGTGAAGATCACCAGCGTGTCCTGGTCCATGCCGTGCCGGCGCAGCGCGTCCATCACCCAGCCTATGCCTTCGTCCATGTGGTGGATCATGCGGCGGTAGCTGTGGATGTTGCCGCCGTGCAGGTGGAACAGATTGTTCTTCACCTCCTGCGCCAGCGCTTCGTCGTCGCGCGTTTCCCACGGCCAGTGCGGCGCCGTGTAGTGCATGCTGAGGAGAAAGGGCGCCTCGCCCTGCGTCGCATTGCGCGCTGCCATCCGGGCTATGAAGTCCACCGAGCGCCTGGAGATCAGGTCGGTGAGGTAGCCCTCCTGCGCCTTCTCCTCCTCGCCCGACCACAGGTCGTGCTGGCCGTTGGAACTGCAGTGGGTGAAGTAGTCCACGCCGCCCGACATCGGGCCGAAGAACTCGTCGTAGCCGGAGCGCAGCGGCCCGAAACTGGGCGGGTAGCCCAGGTGCCACTTGCCGATCAGCGCCGTGCGGTA
>JAQGMU010000131.1 GCA_028292195.1 Ramlibacter sp.
TCTTGAACTTCGTCGACTGCGAGAGCAGCTTGTGGGTGCCCACCACGATGTCGATGGTGCCGTCCTCCAGCCCCTTCAGGGCGACGTTGATTTCCTTGGTGGAGCGGAAGCGGCTCATCTCCGCCACTTTCACCGGCCACTTGCCGAAGCGGTCGATCAGCGTCTGGAAATGCTGTTCGGCCAGCAGCGTGGTCGGCGCCAGGAAGGCGACCTGCTTGCCGCCGGTGACGGCGATGAAGGCGGCGCGCAGCGCGACCTCGGTCTTGCCGAAGCCGACGTCGCCGCAGACCAGCCGGTCCATCGGGTGCGGCGACACCATGTCCTGGATCACCGCGTGGATGGCGGCGTTCTGGTCCGGCGTCTCGTCGAAGCCGAAGTCGTTGGCGAAGGTCTCGTAGTCCTGCGGCGAGAAGCGGAAGGCGTGGCCCTCGCGCGCGGCCCGGCGGGCGTAGAGGTTCAGCAGTTCGGCGGCGGTGTCGCGCACCTGTTCGGCCGCCTTGCGCTTGGCCTTCTCCCACTGGCCGGAACCGAGGCGGTGCAGCGGCGCTTCGTCGGCGCCGACGCCGGTGTAGCGGCTGATCTGGTGCAGCTGGCTGACCGGCACGGAGAGCGTGGCCTTGTCGGCGTACTCGAGGTGCAGGAACTCGGTGCTGCCCTGGCCGACATCCATGCTCATCAGCCCCCGATACCTCCCGATGCCGTGCTGGGCGTGGACCACCGGGTCGCCCACGTTCAGCTCTGACAGGTCCTTGATCAGCGCCTCGACGTCGCTGACCTGCTCCTGCTTCTTGCGCCGCCGCACCACCTGCGCGCTGGCGAACAGCTCGGTCTCGGTGACCAGGTCGATCGCTTCCTCGACCCAGGCGAAGCCCGCGGCCAGCGCCGCGGTGGCGATGCCCAGCTTCTCCTCGCTCGCCATGAACTCCTCGAGCGAATCGAAGGCGGGCAGGGTGAGGTGGCTGGCGCGCAGGAAATCGAGCAGGCTCTCGCGGCGGCCCGCGCTTTCGGCCAGCACCAGCACCCGGTTCGGCGTGCGCTGTGCGTGCTCCTTGAGGCGGGCCAGCGGGTCCTCGGCGCCGCGCACCACGGACAGGTCGGGCAGGGGCTGGAACTCGGCGAAATCAGCGGGCGAGCCGGTGGCCTTCAGCGCCAGTTGCGAATGGGCGTTGGCGCGCGTGTAGAACTGCTCGGCGCTCAGGAACAGGGCGTCGGGCGGCAGCACCGGCCGCTCGGGGTCGCCCTGCACCAGCCGGTAGCGGTCGCGCGTGTCCTGCCAGAAGCGCAGGAAAGCGGGCTCCAGCTCGCCGTGCAGGACGACGGTGGACGCCGCGCCCAGGTAGTCGAACACCGTGGCCGTGTCCTCGAAGAACAGCGGCAGGTAGTACTCGATGCCGGCGGTGGCGACGCCGTTGCCCATGTCCTTGTAGATGCGGCTCTTGGTGGGGTCGCCTTCCAGCAGCTCGCGCCAGCGGCTGCGAAAGCGCGCCCGCGCCTCGTCGTCCATCGGGAACTCGCGCCCGGGCAGCAGCCGCACCTCGGGCACGGGGTACAGGCTGCGCTGCGAGTCGGGGTCGAAGGTGCGGATGGAATCGACTTCGTCGTCGAACAGGTCGACGCGGAACGGCACCGCCGAGCCCATGGGGAACAGGTCGATCAGGCCGCCGCGCACGGCGTACTCGCCCGGGCTGACCACCTGCGTGACGTGGTTGTAGCCGGCCAGGGTCAGCTGCGCCTTCAGCCGCGCCTCGTCGAGCTTCTGGCCCTGCTGGAAGTGGAAGGTGTAGCCGGCCAGGAAGGCGGGCGGCGCCAGCCGGTACAGCGCGGTGCTGGCGGGCACCAGCACCACGTCGGCCTCGCGCTGCAGGATGCCCCACAAGGTGGCCAGCCGCTCGCTGATCAGGTCCTGGTGCGGCGAAAACTGGTCATATGGCAGGGTTTCCCAGTCGGGAAACAGGGCGCAACGCAACTCCGGGGCGAAGAATGCGATCTCATCGAGGAGGCGCTGCGCATCGTTGGCGTCGGCCGTGACGATGGCGGTCAGCCGCTGGGCGGCGCGCTCGCGCTGGGCCACGCGCGCCAGCAGCAGCGCGTCGGCCGAGCCGGCGGGCCGCGGCAAGGTCATGCGGCGGCCGGGGGAAAGCTTGGGTAAATCCATGAAGAAAAGCAGGCGATTGCGCTGGCGCAAAAATGCAAAACACCCCGCGCCTTGAAAGGGCGGGGTGTGGAAGCATTGTAGGGTGTTGACTCCCCGAGAAATCGCTCCAGCGGGTTGCAAGTGAGACCCTTAGAATGAATGAGACGGAAATGAACGCAGCCACATCCCCCCAAGCGCGGTTTTTCGCGCTGATCCCCTGTGCCGGCAACGGCAGCCGGGCCGGCACGGCCGGTCCCAAGCAATACGAACGCGTAGGCGGCCAGCCGATGATCTGGCACACGCTGTCGGCCTTCGCCGGCGTGAAGCGCATCGCCCGCACCCTGGTGGTGGTGGCGCCAACCGACGGTTTCTTCGAACGCAATCCCACTACTTCCGCACTGGTCGTGGCCTGCGGCGGCGCTACCCGCGCCGCCAGCGTGGCCAACGGCCTGCGTGAACTGCGCCGCGCCGGCGCCGTCGACAACGACTGGGTGCTGGTGCACGACGCGGCGCGTTGCCTGATCACGCCCGAGCTGATCGACCGCCTGATCGACACCTGCGCCGACGACGAGGTGGGCGGCCTGCTGGCCCACCCGCTGGCCGATACGCTCAAGCTCGGCGAAGGCGGGCGGGTGGCCTCCACCATCGCCCGCGGCGACAAGTGGCAGGCCCAGACGCCGCAGATGTTCCGCCTGGGCATGCTGCGCCAGGCGCTGGAAGGCGCGGGCGACAGCATCACCGACGAGTCCAGCGCCATCGAGGCCATGGGCCTGAAGCCGTTGCTGGTGGAAGCCGGCGGCCAGAACTTCAAGGTCACCTATCCCGAAGACTTCGCCATGGCCGAGGCCGTGCTGCGCGGCCGCCGATGAAGTTGCGGGTCGGCGAGGGCTGGGACACGCATGCTCTGGTGCCCGGCCGCAAGCTGCTGCTGGGCGGGGTCGAGATTCCCTACGAGCGCGGCCTGCTGGGCCACTCCGACGCCGACGCGCTGCTGCACGCGATCATCGATGCGCTGCTCGGCGCCGCCGGGCTGGGGGACATCGGCCGCCACTTCCCCGACACTGACGAGCGCTTTCGCGGCGCCGATTCGATCGTGCTGCTGACCGAAGCCGCCCTGCGCGTGCGCCAGGCCGGCTGGCAGATCGCCAACGTCGACAGCACGGTGGTCGCCCAGGCGCCCAAGCTGGCGCCGCATATCGAGGCCATGCGCATCCGGATCGGCCAGGCGCTGGATCTGGCGCCGGCGCAGGTGAACGTGAAGGCGAAGACGGCGGAGAAGCTGGGGCCGGTGGGGATGGGGCAGAGCATCGAGGCGCGGGCGGTGGTGCTGCTGACCGGCTGAAACGGTGGGGTGCGCGACGCGCAACCCACCCTACCAGGCAGTGTTTGTAGGGTGGGTTCGCCGCAGGCGACCCCACCGATCCGTTTGTAGGGTGGTTCGCCGCGGGCGACCCCACCGACCCTTCAGGCCGTCGCTTCCTTGAGCGGCTTCTCCACACCCCCGCCCGGCACCGGCGGCATCTGCCGCGGCCGCTGCAGCTTGATGTGCGCCGCCAGTCCGCCGGACGTGGTGTTCGCCAGTGCGAAGATCCCACCCATTCGCTGCACGGTCTTGTCGACGATCGCCAGCCCCAGGCCCGCGCCAGTGGCGGCCGTGCGGGCCGCGTCGCCGCGGAAGAACGGCTTCACCAGGTTCGGCAGCGCCTCGGGCGAGACGCCCATCCCGTGGTCGCGCACCTTCAGCAGCACCCATTCGTTGCGGGCGCGGGCGGCGATGTCCACCACGGCGATGCCGGTCTCGGGCGTCTTGCCGTAGCGGCGGGCGTTTTCCAGCAGGTTGGAGATCACCCGCGCCAGCTCGACTTCGTCGGCCAGCACCTGCACGTTCTTCGGCAGGTCGAGGTTGACGCGGATGTCGCCGTGGTCCTCGATGGCGTACATGCAGGCCTCGATCACGTCGTTCAGCACCACCGGCTTCAGTTCGGCATGGTCGGGGCGGGCGTAGTCGAGGAACTTGTCGATGATGGCGTCGAGCTGGTCGATGTCGGCGGCCATGTGGTCGCGCGCGTCGGCGTCGACCACGCTCATCTCGGTTTCCAGCCGCAGCCGCGCCAGCGGCGTGCGCAGGTCGTGCGAGATGCCGGCCAGCATCACCGCCCGGTCCTGCTCGATCTTGGCCAGCTGCTGGGCCATGCGGTTGAAGCCGATGTTGACCTCGCGGATCTCGCTGGTCACGGCCTTTTCGTCGAGGCGGCTGGCGTCGAAGTCGCCGTCGCGCACCCGGCTGGCGGCGAACGAGAGCTGCTTGAGCGGCCGGTTGATCAGCCGCGCGATCACCGCCGCGCCGGCCAGCGACAACGCAGCCGCGGTGATCAGCCAGACCAGCCAGGTCCTGCCGCCCACCTGCGAGAAGCGGGTCTTGTCCAGCAGCATCCAGTAGTCGTCGCGGTCGATCTTGAAGCCGATCCACAGGCCTTCGTCGCCGTTGACGCTGCTGCCCATGACGGTGCCGGAGCCGAGGCGGCTGACCAGTTCATCGACGATGCGGCGGTCCATGGCGCTGCCGGCCAG
>JAQGMU010000152.1 GCA_028292195.1 Ramlibacter sp.
GCCGCCACCCGCCACGCCCACTTCGTGATGGACGGCTCGGGCCCGGTCTACCTGGACCCGCCCAGCCTGGACCTCTGGCCGCAGGTGCAGTGGGCGCCGGACACCGGCAAGAGCAAGCGCGTCGACCTGGACACGCTGGGCAAGGAAGAAATCGCCACCTGGAAGGCCGGCCAGACGTTGCTGCTGAACGGCAAGATGCTGACCGGCCGCGACGCCGCGCACAAGCGCATCCAGGACATGCTGGCCCGCGGCGAGAAGCTGCCCGTGGACTTCACCAACCGCGTCATCTACTACGTGGGCCCGGTCGACCCCGTGCGCGACGAAGTGGTGGGCCCGGCCGGCCCGACCACCTCCACCCGCATGGACAAGTTCACCGACATGATGCTGGGCCAGACCGGGCTGATCGGGATGATCGGCAAGTCCGAGCGCGGCCCGGAAACGATCGCGTCCATCAAGAAGCACAAGGCGGCCTACCTGATGGCCGTGGGCGGTGCCGCCTACCTGGTGTCGAAGGCGATCAAGCAGGCCCGCGTGCTGGGCTTCGCCGACCTGGGCATGGAAGCGATCTACGAGTTCGACGTCGTCGACATGCCGGTCACGGTGGCCGTTGATTCGCACGGCACCAGCGTCCACACCACCGGCCCGGCCGAATGGTCCAAGCGGATCGCGACCGGCGAGTTCAAGAAGATTCCTGTCGCGGTGGCGTGAACTTGTCCGGCGCCGGGCTGGAGAGCGCGCGCCAGAATGCCGGCATGGACAGGGACCGGCCGATCGGGGTTTTCGACAGCGGCGTCGGCGGCTTGAGCGTGCTGCGGGCGCTGCGCGCCGAGCTGCCGGCCGAGGACTTCGTCTATTTCTCCGACGCCGGCCACGCTCCCTATGGCGAGAAGGACGAGGACTTCGTGTCCGGCCGCTCGCTGGCGATTGCCGTCGACCTGCTGGAGCAGCACCGCATCAAGGGCCTGGTGGTGGCCTGCAACACGGCCACGGCCGCCGCGGTGCACCTGCTGCGCGCGCAGCACACGCAACTGCCCGTGGTCGGCGTGGAGCCGGCCTTGAAGCCGGCCGCCGCATTGACGAAGACGGGCCAGGTTGCCGTGCTGGCCACGCGCGGAACGCTGGCCAGCGCCAAGTTCCAGTCACTGCAGGCGTCGCTGCGCGACCAGGCCGAGTTCTCGCTGGTGCCATGCGACGGGCTGGCGGCGGCGATCGAGGCGGATGACCAGCACCAGGTGCGCGCGCTGTGCCGGCGCTACACGCTGGAGGTGTGCTGCTTCGGCACGGCGCCCGGCGAGATCGACACGCTGGTGCTCGGGTGCACGCATTACCCGTTTGCGGCCGAGACCTTCAGGGAACTGCTGGGGCCGGAGATCCAGCTGGTGGAAACCGGCGAGCCGGTGGCGCGGCAGACGCGCAGGCTGCTGGAGGCGCAGGGGCTGCTGAATGCCGCCGGCGGCGGCAATGTGCGCTGGCAGACGACGGGCTCGCCCGAAGCCCTGCGCGCCGCGGCTTCGCGCTGGCTCGGGTTGTAAGCCGCGCGGGCTGGCGCGGCGTGGGGGCTGGGGTGCGCGCGTCCCGGCGATTCAGGCGAAGCGCGGCGAGCTGGGGTTTGCACCCCAGCCTACGCGGGCATCCCATGCGATGCAGGCACCCCCAGCCTACGCAGGCACCCCAGGCGATGCAGGCACCCCGGCCGACGGGAAGAAAACGTCGAGGGTCGGGAATCCATCCCTGGCCTCGATGCAATCCAGCAGATAGATCGCAAACCCCTGATCCCCGGTCCAGAGCGAATGCCGCCACTGGCCGTATTCCTGCCGCGCCTGCTCCGTCTGCGCGATGCCATGCATGGCAAAGGCGCGGGCCCGCCCCAGCCATACCTTGTCGCCGAAGCGCCGATACAGCTTGAGGAAGGCATATCCGTTGCCGCCCGTGCCGTGGCACAGGTTCGACCCTTTGCGCAGCGGCCCGGCCTGCCAGGTGGCCTCGCCGGCCGCGCGCAGCACGTCGTCGAGCGCCGCATCGGGGCTGTCGGCGAGGCAGATCACGAAGCCGGGCGCGCCATGGCAGTACTGCATCAGCATGGGCTGGCCGCGCGGTGAATCCATGTGCGCGCGCCAGTTCGCCAGCGGTCCGTCCCACTCGGCGTTGCGGACGATCGTGTTGGTGATGCACTGCTGCCAGTCCTGCCACTCCTGCGGCTGCAGCAGGTCGCGGCCGGCGATCAAAGGCGACGCGGTGGCGACGAAGCCGTGCACGGCGTCGAGGTAGGTGGACGTGCGGCCATACAGGTCCTGTGTCCAGTAGTGGCATTGCTCCGCGTCCGACCAGAGCAGCTGGCTCCAGAGCTTGCGTGCGGACTGCACGAACAGCTCCGCCCATTGCGCTTCGCCCGTCGCACGGTGCAGGAACAACGCGGCCAGCAGGCTGCCGGGCGCGCCCCACATCAGCTCGCGCGCCGGGTGGTCCAGGTTGGACGCGATGTGTTCCGCCAGCAGGCCCGCCGTGCGGGCATCGGGCTGCAGCCACTGGCGCAGCAGCAGCGCGCCCATCTCGCCCATCAGGTAGGAGCCCGGCTCGCCTTCCTCGAGGCCACGCAGCTCGGCGATCGATTGCACGTAGTCGTTGTCCAGCTGCACGGCGCCGCGGGCCTGCAGGGTGTGCAGCGCCCAGTGCACGCCGGCATCGCCGAAGTACAGCCCCTGCAGCGGCGTCGGGCTCCTGGTGTCCTCCCGGTGCGCCGGCCAGCCCTGCCCCGGCAGGAAGGCGGCCTCGGTCTCGGCCGCGATGCGCTCGATCAAATCCCGCGCCCGTTCGGCGTCCCAGCCCTCCGGGCGCAGAGGCTCGTGCCGTTCCGGATTGAAGATCATGCGGCCGCCCCTTGCAGCGCAGCGGCGCGCCCACGCTGCACGTCCACCTTCAGCAGCAGCACCAGCCCGATCACGAACATCACCGCCGTCGACATGATCGCCAGCCGCTGGTTGCCGCCGGTGGCCCAGGTGATGGCGCCGTAGGTCAAGGGCCCGACGATGCTGGAAAGCCGGATGGCGAAGGTCCACAGGCCGTAGAACTCGGCCAGTTGCCGCGGCGGCGCGAACATGCCGGCCAGCGCCCGGCCGGCGGATTGGCTGGACCCCATGCAGAGGCCGGCGATGGTGGCGGCCCACCAGAACTGCCCCTTGGTCTGGGACAGCGCCGCGATGATGCAGACGGCGATCCAGCCGACCAGCGTGCTGCCCAGCGCCAGCTTGTGGCCGATGCGGTCCTGCAGGTAGCCCCAGGCAAACGCGCCACCGGCCGCGGCCAGGTTCAGCACGAAGATCAGCATCATCGTTTCCTGCTGCCTGAAGCCGATCACCGTTTCGGCGTAGATCGCCGCCAGCGAGATCGCCACCGCCACCCCGCCCTGGTAGAACACGGCGCACACCATCAGCCACTTGAAGTCGCGGTAGCGGCGGGCCTCCGTGAACGTGCGGCGCAGCTGGCGCAGCGAGGCTGCCACGCCGCCCTCGCGCAGGGCGTCCGGATTCGGACTCGCGCGTTCCTTGAGCAGCCGGAAGGTGACGGTCGATGCCAGGCCGTAGATGGCGGCGGTGACCAGCAGGGTCACCGGCACGAAAGTGGAGGCGGCAATGCCGTGGCCTTGCGCCCAGATCACGTAGCCGAGGCAGATGCCCAGCGTCAGCATCCCGCCGAAGTAGCCGAACGACCAGCCCCAGCCGCTCACCTTGCCGAGCGACTCGGCCCGCGCCAGTTCGGGCAGGAAGGCCGCCGTGAGCGACTCGCCGTAGCTGTAGAAGACGTTGGAGACGATGATCAGCAGCATCGCCAGCGCCACCCCGCCGGGCCTGGCCAGCGCCAGCGCCGCCGTGCTGACCACGCACCCCAGGGTGACGATGGCCAGGATGCGCTTCTTGGCGCCCCGCAGGTCGGCATAGGCGCCGATGCTGGGCATGGTGAACATCACGATCGCGTAGGAGATGCTGAGCGCGAGCGTCCAGGCGAAGGTGGCCCACTCCGCCTTCTGCGCGATGCCGCCGACGAAGTAGGCCGCGAAGACGGCGGTGATGACGACCGTGGTGTAGCCGGAGTTGGCGAAGTCGTACATCGCCCAGCCGAACACCTCGCGCTTGCGCACGCCGGGGTTCAGGGCGTCCTGGGAAAACAAGGGCATCGCGCCTCCTCTTCGAAGGCGCACAGTGTAGGCTGGGTTCGCGCAGCGACCCCGGCGCTGGGGTGCGCTGCGCGCAACCCAGCCTGCCAACCCGCGCTAGTGCAAATGCCGCGGCCGCCGGCCGCCGCCATGCCCGCCGCCCGACCCGCCGCCGCTGCCGCGCGGGGGCTTGCCCAGTTCGAGCGAGTTCACCAGCGTTTCGAAGCGCTGCGCGAACAGCTTGTCGACTTCGGCGACCACGCCATCGAGCTCGGAGGCGTCGAAGTGGCGCTCCATCAGGTTCACCACGTCCTGCACCAGCAGGTCGCGCTGCACCTGCATGATGGCCGCCGGCGTCGGGCCGACGAACATCATCAGGAAGTCGTCGCGCGATTCCTCTTCCGGCGGCGCCTCTTCCTCGTCGAACTCGGCGTCGTAGAAGGTGACTTCGATGGCCGCGCCCTCCTCCGCCAGGTCGTTGAGGGACATGCACATCTCGTCGAGCTGCTGGCGGAAGTCTTCGTCGCCGGCGACCGTCCAGCACATGGTCAGCAGGTGTTCGGTGGCGTCGAACTTGATGCCGGGCTCTTCCTCGTAGGCGCTCTCGGCGCCGTCGGCCAGGGACTTGGCGCCGGCATAGGTCCACAGCGGCTTCAGCGCTTCCTGCAGCTGGGCGTAGGTGACCCCTTTGCGCAGCGGCACGTCGCCGTGCACGTGGATTTCGAAGGGGGCGTCGTATTGGGACATGAGTGCTCTCCGGCCCTATTGTGGACTTTTTGGACCGTTGGGTTGTGCCTGGTGCCTCGAACCGGACTTGAACCGGTACGCCGCCTTCCGGCAAGCGGCGGATTTTAAGTCCGCTGTGTCTACCAATTTCACCATCGAGGCGATGAGTCGAGGGGATTGTGACAGGCCATGAAAAACGGGAAGCCAGGGCTTCCCGTTTTCAGAAATTGGAGCGGGAGAAGAGTCTCGAACTCTCGACCTCAACCTTGGCAAGGTTGCGCTCTACCAACTGAGCTACTCCCGCATCGACTTTTTTTCTGGAGGCGCGAGGCGGAGTCGAACCGCCCTAGACGGATTTGCAATCCGTTGCATAACCGATTTGCTATCGCGCCAAACCCGAATGAAAAGGGAAGCCGAAGCTTCCCTTTGCAAGAACCTGGAGCGGGAGAAGAGTCTCGAACTCTCGACCTCAACCTTGGCAAGGTTGCGCTCTACCAACTGAGCTACTCCCGCGTCGAAGCCGAGATTATAGCCATGTTTTTTGGCGCTCCTCGACGGCAGCGCCAAAAACCGAAGGCCCGAATCTCAGTGCTTCACGGCGACCGGACGCGTGCCCTCCACCACTGGTGTGGCGGCCGCGGGCTCTTCGTCCGGCAGCGGCGTCGGATGCCGTTCCAGCGCGATTTCCAGCACCTTGTCGATCCACTTCACCGGCACGATCTCGAGGTCGTTCTTCACGTTCTCGGGAATGTCCTGCAGGTCCTTGGCGTTCTCTTCGGGAATCAGCACCGTCTTGATGCCGCCGCGCAGGGCCGCCAGCAGCTTTTCCTTCAGGCCGCCGATCGCCGTGACCTCGCCGCGCAGCGTGATCTCGCCGGTCATCGCGACGTCCGCGCGCACCGGGATGCCGGTCAGCGCCGACACCAGGGCCGTCGTCATCGCCGCGCCCGCGCTCGGGCCGTCCTTCGGCGTGGCGCCATCGGGCACGTGGATGTGGATGTCCTTCTTCTCGAACAGTTCATCCTTGATGCCCAGCGCGCGCGAGCGGCTGCGCACCACCGTGCGGGCGGCCTCCACCGATTCCTTCATCACGTCGCCGAGCGAGCCGGTGCGCTGGATCAGGCCCTTGCCCGGCATCAGCGCGGCCTCGATCGTCAGCAGGTCGCCGCCGACTTCGGTCCACGCCAGGCCGACCACCTGGCCCACCTGGTTCGCCGCTTCGGCCCGCCCGTAGGTGAACTTGCGCACGCCCAGGAAGT
>JAQGMU010000159.1 GCA_028292195.1 Ramlibacter sp.
GATCGGTCACCACGCAGGTGCTGGCGCAGTGCGGGATGCCCGTGTTGCTGATTCGTTAGTTCAACCCGCGTGCGTTCGGCTTACCGCCGCAAACAAATGCGGCGTTTACTTTACATCCCCGATGCGTGCGCGCCTGCGCCCTCACCCACACTGTGGGTGTGTTCATCATCCGATGCCGGGAAGGGCGCTGACATGAAACCGCTATGGATCCATACGCTGGTCTGGATCGCGGCCGTCATCGCCGCGCTGTTGATGGCCCTGGCGGGGCCCGACGGCACCGACTTCAAGTTGCCCCACGGCGGCAGCGTCCCGCGCTGACCGTCCGCCGGCTCAGGCCAGCGCCTGCGCAGCGGCGCCCGTAAGCGCCGCGCTCAACTGATCGAGCACCTCCGACTCCAGGTTCCAGCAGTGCCAGTACAGCTGGATCGGCAGCGCCGCCTGCGGCGCCAGGTTGACCAGCTGGCCCTGCGCGATCAAGCCGCGCGCCAGCAACTCCGGCACCACGCTCACGCCCCAGCCCGCCAGCACCGCGCGCACCTGGCCCTCCGAGCTGGGCACGAAGATCTGGTGCAAGGTGACACGCCGCAGGCCGAAGGCCTTGCCGACGAACTCGGACTGCATGTCGTCCTTGCGGTTGAAGGCGATGAAGGGCGCGTCGCGGAAGTTGTGCGCGGTCAGGCCCTGCGGAAAATGTTCGGCTGCGTACTCGGGCTGGGCGATCGCCACGTACTCCATCGCGCCCAGCGGCACCACCTTGCAGCCGCGCAGTGCCTGCTTGAGCGTGGTGATGCAGCCCAGCACCTGGCCCTCGCGCAGCCACTCATGGGTGAAGTCCTGGTCGTCGGTGATGATCTCCATCGGCAAGCCCTGGCGCGCCAGCCCGTTCAGCGCCGGCAGCGCCCAGGTGGCCAGGCTGTCGGCGTTGACGGCGATCGAGATCCGCTCTTCGTCGCGCGCGCCTCCGGTTGAACTGGGCGCCAGGTCGCGCAGGTCGCGCTCGAGGTCGGCCCGCAGCAGCCGCACCTGCTTGGTGTGCTTCAGCAGCAGGTTGCCGGCAGAGGTTGGCCGCAGCGGCCGGCTGCGTACGATGAGCACCGTGCCCACTTGGGCTTCGAGCGCGCGCAACCTCTGCGATACGGCCGATTGCGTGATGTTGAGCCGCTGGGCGGCACGCTCGAAGCCGCCTTCCTCCACGATAGCGGCGAGGCATTCCAACGCGGCCGGGTCATAGGTACTCATATAAGCAACTCTGATGTTTCCGCAGATAGTTTAATTCGGCTTTTGAAAATGGGGCCCCTGCCGCAAACTTGGATGCATGAAAACCCTCGTCCTCGGCGCCGGCATCATCGGCATCAGCACCGCCTGGCACCTGGCCGAGCACGGCCATGAAGTGATCGTGGTGGACCGCCAACCCGACGCCGCCCTGGAGACCAGTTTCGCCAATGCCGCGCAGATCTCGGTGAGCTATTGCGAGCCCTGGGCCAACAAGCATGCGCCGGCGAAACTGCTGAAGTGGATGTTCCGCAACGACGCGCCGCTGCTGTTCCGCCCGCAGCTCGACTGGCAGCAATGGCGTTGGGGCTTGCAATTCCTGAGCCAGTGCAATGACGCCGCCTTCGAGCGCAACGTGCAGCAACTGGTGGCGCTGGGCAACTACAGCCATGCCGCCCTGAAGGACGTGGTGGCCGCCACCGGCATCGATTACAACCGGCTGGAAAAGGGCATCGCCCACTTCTACACCGACCAGGCCGCCTTCGACGACGCCGGCAACGCCGCCGAACTGATGCAGAGGTACGGCGTGGACCGCAAGGTGGTCAGCCGCGACGAACTGTTCGCCATCGAGCCGGCCTTCCGCAACTTCGACAGGATCGTCGGCGGGACCTACACCGCCAGCGACGAGAGCGGTGACGCCCGCGTCTTCACCCAGAAGCTGGCGGCACTGTGCGCCGCCCGCGGCGTGCAGTTCCTGTACGGCCAGGACATCCAGCGGCTGGAACAGGCCGGCGGCAAGATCGCCGCCGTGCGCATCCGCGACCGCGCAACCGGGCACGTTCAGCGGCTGGCGGCTGACGAGGTCGTGGTGGCCTGCGGCTCCTACACCGCGCCGCTGCTGCGGCAAGTGGGCGTGAGCCTGCCGATCTATCCCGGCAAGGGCTACAGCGCGACCTTCAAGCTGAAGAACGCGGCGGCGGCGCCCTTCGTCAGCACCATCGACGACGAGGTCAAGGTGGCGATGAGCCGCCTGGGCGATGAGCTGCGCGTGGCCGGCACCATCGAGCTTTCGGGCTACGACGCGACCCTGGACACCAAGCTGGCGCAGGCGCGTTGCCGCATGCTGGCCGAGCGCATCGAGAAGGTGCTGCCGGGCGTGTGCGACACGCGCATGCCGGAAGAAGGCGGCCAGCCGAACTTCTGGACCGGCCTGCGGCCGGCGACGCCGACCAACATTCCCTACATCGGCCGCACCAGGGTGCAGGGCCTGTGGGTGAACGCCGGCCACGGCACGCTGGGCTGGACGCATGGCGCCGGATCGGGCAAGGCGATGGCGGAATTGATCAGCGGGCAGCAGCCGCGGATGGCGTTCAATTTCTATGGCTACGAGAAGGGTGCGCAGGGTTATCAGCAAGAGGGCGAGCTGTCGCTGCACGCCTGACGGCTTGCCGGCTGGGGTTCCTCGCGTCACCCCAGCCTACGAATCGATCAGCGGCTCCCTGTAGGCTGGGGTGCGATAGCGACCCCAGCGCTCGCGGCCGTCGCGAACCCGGTCAAGTGTTCAGGTACTCCCAGACCTTGGGCGCCGTCAACGGCATCTGCAACTGCGCCGCCACCTGTGGCTTCCCCGCCCGCGCCATCGCATCGGCCACCGCATTCACCACGCTAGGCGCCGCACCGATGGTGCCCAGCTCGCCCACGC
>JAQGMU010000180.1 GCA_028292195.1 Ramlibacter sp.
ACCAAGTTCCTGGCGGAGCACGGGATCATCGTCGAGAAGACCGGCCTCTACAGCTTCTTCATCCTGTTCACCATCGGCATCACCAAGGGCCGCTGGAACACGCTGCTGTCGGCGCTGCAGCAGTTCAAGGACGATTACGCCAAGAACCAGCCGATGTGGAAGATCCTGCCGGAGTTCTGCCAGCGCTACCCGCGCTACGAGCGCATGGGGCTGGCGGACTTGTGCCAGTACGTCCACGAGCTGTATGCCAAGTACGACATCGCCCGGCTGTCGACCGACATCTACCTGAGCGACCTGACGCCGGCGATGAAGCCCAGCGACGCCTTCGCCTACATCGCGCACCGGAAGACCGAACGGGTGGAGATCGACCACCTGGAAGGCCGCATCACCACCAGCTTGGTGACGCCGTACCCGCCGGGCATTCCGCTGCTGATCCCGGGCGAGGTGTTCAACAAGAAGATCGTCGACTACCTGAAGTTCTCGCGGGAATTCAATTCCGAGTGCCCGGGCTTCGAGACGGACATCCACGGCCTGGTGGCGGAAGAGGGGCCGGGCGGCAAGCTGCGCTACTTCGCGGACTGCGTGGGGCAGGACGCCATCGGGAAATAGGGCCGGGCCTGCGCTCCCATGCCAGCCCTGCGCATCTACGCCGGCCCCGCCGCCCGGCGCCACATCGAGCAGCAGGGCCTGGAACCAGCCGATGTCGGGGTCGTTCCGGCCGCGGCCGGCGGCCCCAAGGGCCTGGTGCTCGGGCCGCTGGACCGCTTCCTGTTCGGCGAGTGGCTGCCGCGGACCAGCCACCCGGTGCACCTGGTTGGCGCCTCCATCGGCGCCTGGCGCATGGCCACCGCCTGCCTGCGTGACCCGGTGGCAGCCTTCCACCGGCTGGAGCGCGACTACATCGCCCAGGATTACGCGCCGCCACCGGGCCGCAGGACGCCGAGCGCGGCCCAGATCAGCGAAGAGTTCGCGCGTAACCTGGAATCCTTCTACGGCGGCCGCATCCACGAGGTGCTCACGCACGAGCGCTTCCGGCTGCACATCGTCACTTCGCGCGGCCGCCACGTGCTGCGGCGCCAGCACCGCATCGCCACGCCGCTCGGCTACCTGGGCGCCTTCGTCAGCAACTCCCTGCACCGCAAGGCCATGGGCGCCTGGCTGGAGCGGGTGGTCTTTTCGACGCCGGAAGAGGGCGGCGCCTGCACGCTGCCGTTCGGCACCGGCGACTACCCCACGCGCCAGGTGCCGCTGACCGAAGCCAATTTCCAGCCGGCGCTGCAAGCCAGTTGCTCGATCCCCTTCCTGCTGAACGCGGTGCACGACATCCCCGGCGCCCCGCCCGGGGCCTACTGGGACGGCGGCATCACGGACTACCACCTGCACCTGAAGTACGACTGCGGCGCCGGGCCCAACCTGGTGCTCTATCCGCATTTCCAGAAATCCGTGGTGCCCGGCTGGCTGGACAAGGCGCTGAAGTGGCGGCACCGCGCCACCGCCTTCCTGGACACCATGGTGGTGCTGGCGCCGGACCCGCAATGGGTGCAGGGCCTGCCCAATGGCAAACTGCCGGACCGGACCGACTTCACCCGCTACGGCGGCGACCTGCAGGCGCGGGTGCGGGCCTGGACCGGGGCGGTGCAGGCCAGCGCGCAGCTGGCGGATGAATTCGCCGCGTGGCTGGCCAGGCCGGACCCGGCGCGGGTCGAGGCGCTGTGAACGCGCCGGCCGTCCGGGTACTGGGCTGGGATCTGCTGCGCGGCGTCGGCGCTCTGATGGTCGCCTTCTATCACCTGAGTTACTGGCTGGGCCTGACCGAGCTGCCGGCCTTGGGCACCTACGGCGTCTACCTGTTCTTCGTGCTCTCGGGTGCCAGCCTGGCCTATGTCTATCCGGCCGAGCGAGTGCAGGGCGTCGGCGACACCTTGCGCTTCCTGGCCACCCGCTGGCTGCGCCTGGCGCCGCTGTACCTGTTGCTGTGCCTCGTGTTCATCGCGATGCTGTCGCTGCACAACGGACAGCTGGTGAACCGGCTGCCCCTGCGGCTGGCGCTGAACGCCAGCTTTGCCTTCGGCGTCCGGGACCCCGCGGTCTGGGCGCTGCTGATCGGCGGCTGGACGCTGGGCATCGAATTCGTCTATTACCTGTTCTTCCCGCTGGTGGCGCGGATGCTGCCGCACCGGGGGGCCGGCATCCTGGTGATGGCTGCGCTGGTCGCCCTGCAGTGGTGGTGGATCTACCGCACCATCGGCAGCGCGGGCTGGAATGCAGGCGTCATCCCCTACCACCACGCACCGGCCTTCGCCGCCTACTTCTTCGGCGGCTGCATGCTGGGATACGAGCAGCGGCAGTCGGCGCCGGCTGCGCCAGAGTGGCAGGGCTGGCTGGTGGCTGCCGCCTGGGTCGGCTTGCTGCTGGCGCTGATGCCGGCGGCGCCGGGGCAGGAGTTGCTGGGCGTGCGAGGCGCCGTGCTGTTCACGTCGGTCTTCGTGGCGGTCTACCTGAGCGGCCGGGTGCGGCTGCAGGGCCGGACCGCGGCGCTGGCCGAATGGTTCGGCGACGTCACCTTCGGCCTCTACCTGCTGCATCCGATCCTGCTGTTCGGCCTGCTGTGGTTCGTGGTTCCGCGCTGGACCGGCAGCGAACCGGCGCAATGGCCGGTGCCGGTGCGTTGCGGGTTGCTGCTGGCGATCATGGCGCTGGCCGCCACGCTGGCCGCGTTGAGTGAGCGGCGGCTGGAGCGGCCGCTGCGGCGCTGGAGCCAGCGGAAATTGCGGCGGTCGCCGTAGGGCGGGTTCGCGCAGCGACCCCGCCGATGTGCGTCACGGTGGGGTTCGCTGCGCGAAACCCACCCTACCTGGGCCGGCTAAAGGGACGCCGCGAGCAATTCCTCGTAATCCCCCGGGCTGGGTTCGCGCGGATTGGTCTTGTGGCAGTGATCGGCCAGCGCGCCGATGATGATCTTGTCGAACCAGTCGCGCTGCACGCCCATGGCCGCCAGGCCGGAAGGCAGGCCGAGGCGCG
>JAQGMU010000182.1 GCA_028292195.1 Ramlibacter sp.
GAACCCACCCTACGAATCGCCGGGCACTCTGGTAGGGTGGGTTCGCGACAGCGACCCCACCGACCACGTCGCGTCAGTGCGGATTCTCGAAGAATACGTAGCTGCCGTAGCCCCCGACCTCGAAGTACACCTTCTTCTCGCCCGGGTCCGCGACGAAATTGAGGTTCTCGTCGAGGATGCCGTAGCCATAGCGGTAGGACCGTGGCACGTTGTCGTCGGTGCCGAGCGCGGTGCTCAGTTTGTCGACCTTCAGGAAGCGCCGCACCAGCTTGTCGCCGGAATAGATCTCCAGCACGCCATTGGTCCCGGTCCAGTTCTGGATGTCGCGGCCCAGCTTGTTCTGCTGTTCCTGGGTGCAGCCGGCCAGGGCCAGCAGCACGGCGAGGCATGCGGTCGATCGGTTCATTCCTTCAATCCTCCAGCAAGGCAGGCAGCAAGGTCGCCGCGGTCCCACGCAACACCGCGTCGGCGGCATCGTCCAGGTCGGTTGGCACGGGATTGAGCACCACCACCTTGCCGCGCGTGCTGCGCGCGAGTCCGGCTGCCGGGTAGACCACGCCGGAGGTTCCCACCACCAGCATCAGGTCGCACGCCGCCGCTGCATCTTGCGCCGCGGCAAGTTCGGCCTCAGGCAGCATCTCGCCGAACCACACCACCGCGGGGCGGCGCAGGTTGCCGCAGGTGGGACAGGATGGCGGCCTGTCGGGACGCAGCCGCGCGACCTCGCAACAGGCGCGCGGCGGCTCCAGCCACTTGTCTTCGGCGATATTGCCGTGCAGGGCCAGCACGCCGGGTGAACGGGCCCGCTGGTGCAGGCCGTCGACGTTCTGGGTAACGACCGTGAGCCGGCCCGGATGGCGCTGCTGGAATGCCGCCACCGCGCCGTGGCCGGCGTTCGGGGCAACCTTGGCCACCATTTCGCGCCGCATCGCGTACCAGTCCCAGACCATCGCCGGGTCGCGCCGGAACGCATCCTCGGTCGCCAGATCCTCCGGCCGGAACTTCGCCCACAAGCCGGTCTGTGCGTCACGGAACGTCGGTACGCCGGATTCGGCGCTCATGCCCGCGCCGCTCAAAAGCACGATGCGGCGCGCCGCGCGCACCCAGCGCGTGACGTCCTCGAAACTCATGGCCGCCGCGAGCGAAGCTGCGCCTCCGCGCTGCCCTTGCGGTGGAAGTACACCTCCTCCGCAAGGCGCCGCATGGCGGCGGTGCCGAGCAGCTGGTTGAAGACCCAGTCGTTCTGCAGCTTCTCGTACAGCCAGCGCACCGCCCGCTTGGCGCGGAAGGTCGGGTACTGGCGCGGCAGCCACTCGGCCGGATCGGCGGCGCGCCCTTGCAGGAAGGCCGCGGCGGCTTCGCCGGCATCCTGGCCATGGCGCAGCGCGGTGTGGATGCCGCCGGCGGTGGCGGGTGAAACCATGCCGGCCGCGTCGCCCACCAGCAGCGCGCCGGGCCGGGCCACGCGTTCCAGCAGGCCGCCGCAAGGGATCATGCCGGCCCGCACCGAGCGCGGCGGGGCCAGCGGCCGCACCAGGTGCTCCGTCTTGGCCAGCAGGCCTTCGAGCCGCAAGCGCCCGTGTCCCGCTCCGGGCAACACCCGGCGCGCAAGCCCCACCTGTGCCGCGCCGACACCGGCGACGGCCCAGCCGATGTAGCCCGGCGCCAGTTCGCGGTCCAGGAAGCAGTGCAGGAAGTTGCGGTCCATCTCCGCATCGGGGTACTCGTGCTCCACCCCGAACAGGAACTCGCGGTTCTGCGACAGGCCCAGGGCCTTGGCGACGCGCGAAAACGGGCCGTCGGCGCCTATCAGGTAGCGCGTTTCCAGCAGCTCGCCGGAGGCCAGCGGGATCCGCCAGCCGCCGCCGGGCGCCGGCCGCGCCTCGGTGAACAGGGTTTCCAGCCGCACCTCGGCGCCGGTGGCGCGCACCGAGCCCACCATCCAGTCCAGCAGCGCCGGGGCGTCGGTGGCCCAGAAGTAGTAGCCGGGGGCATGCAGGTCCAGGTGCCGCAGGTTGGGCGCGTACAGGCGCACGCCGTCGATGCGGCGCACCAGCGCCGGCGGCACTTCCTGCAGCCAGGCGATCTCGTCGATCGCATCCTTGACGATCACGCCGGTGGTGTGCAGGTGCGCGCCGGCGGACTGCTTCTTCTCCAGCACCAGCACGCGCAAGCCGGCCAGCGCCGCGGCCCGCGCCGCCGCGAGGCCGGCAAAACTCGCGCCGACCACCACCAGGTCCCACATCATGGATCGCGCCGCTGCCGCACCGCCTCGTACAGGCAGATGCCGCTGGCCACGGAGACGTTCAGGCTCTCCACCGCGCCCAGCATGGGAATGGACACCAGCGCGTCGCAGGTCTTGCGCGTCAGCTGGCGCAGGCCGGTGCCCTCTGCCCCCAGCACCAGCGCGGTGGGTGCCTTCAGGTCGGCCTGGTAGAGGGTCTGGTCGGCCTCGTCGCTCAGGCCCAGGCACCAGATGTTGCGTTCCTTCAGCTCGCCCAGCGTG
>JAQGMU010000184.1 GCA_028292195.1 Ramlibacter sp.
GCCGACTTGACGACGCGCCGCCCGGTGCCAAGTACGACGCTGGATACGCTCAACCCCTTCCTTTTCCTGAACCACCACGGCCCCCAAACCTATCGTCCCCACAACCACGGCCTGCCTTTCGGACCGCATCCGCATCGAGGATTCGAAACCGTGACCTTCATTCTCGAAGGAAGCCTTGCCCACGCGGACACCGGCGGGCATGAAAGTGTCATCGAAGCCGGCGGTGTTCAATGGATGACCGCCGGCAGCGGGCTCATTCATACGGAGGTGGCGCCGCAGGCGTTCAAAGATGCCGGGGGGAAACTCGAAATCCTTCAGTTATGGGTCAATCTGCCCGCGAGTCTGAAGATGACCCCGCCCCGCTATACCGGCCTCCAGAGGGATGAGATCCCCCTTTACCCTGCCGCAGA
This sequence comes from Ramlibacter sp., assembly GCA_028292195.1. Classification (GTDB taxonomy): domain Bacteria; phylum Pseudomonadota; class Gammaproteobacteria; order Burkholderiales; family Burkholderiaceae_C; genus Ramlibacter. Next base: position 411 of record JAQGMU010000184.1, read on the forward strand.
TGGCATGGCGAGCATCCAGCTGATCTCGGGTGCTCTGGCCGGCAAGGTCGGACCGATTGAATCCCTCACCGGCCTTTTCATGTCGGTCGTTCGAGCGAAGGAAAGTGCAAAGGTGTCCTTTGCAAACCTGGAAGGGCGGGTGGTGTTTCTCTACGTTGTCAGAGGTGCAGTGGCCGTGAATGGGACCACCATCCCCGAGTTCAACCTGGCGCGGCTGAATGATGACGGAGATGCGGTGAGCTTCGAAGCACTGACGGATTCCATCGTGCTGTTTGGCCATGGCGACCCCATTCATGAACCCATGGCTGCCAGGGGCCCGTTCGTCATGAATACGGACGCCGAGATCGTTCAGGCGATTGCAGATTTCAGAGCGGGCAAGATGGGCGTTTCCGCCGGTGGCGGACCCCTCGCTCCATTGCGCTGAACGTCGCGCCGCGCCGAGCGGCGTTCCGCCTTCGGCTTGGCGCTTCGCACTGAAGCCTCTGCTGGCGCTTTTGCGTTGCAGAGGGCTTGGGTGCTTCAGTGCTTCTTGTGCTTTGTGTTCCCTCGCTGACTCGGCGCCCGCGTCCTGCGGCTAATGGCCGCCACCTCAGTCCGGCTCTGCGACTCGAACTCCTTCGCAAGAAAGTCGATCAAGCTGCGCACCGAGGGCAGCAATCCCCGACGAGAGGGAAACACCGCATGAACGACACCACTCTTGGGCGACCAGCCTGGCAACGCTTCGACCAGCCTCCCGCTCGACAAGTCACCCCGGACCATGATCTCGGGCAGCTGCGCCACACCGACACCGTGCATGGCCGCCTGATGCAGCGCCACCATATCGCCGGTCACAAGGCGAGGCGTATGGCCAATACTGATGACCGCCCCTGACGGGCCGATGAGCGACCAGGTGTGCTCCCGGTTGGCTGGACCGAGACCCACGCTTGGCAAGTTCCCAATCTCTCCCAGCGCGAGATTTGCGGAGCCGTTGGCCAGCAGTTCTGGATGTGCCACCAGAAGCTGGGTGCTGTCCCCAAGAACTCGCATGACCAGATCCGTATCTTCGAGGGGCGGGAAGCGGATACGCAATGCAATATCGAACCCCTCGCCAACGACGTCGACCCGACGGTTCGTGCTCTCCAGGTGCACCTGGATGCGAGGGTTCTGTGCCATGAACTTCGCCACCATCTGTCCCACTTGAAGCTGGACCAGTGGCGGCGGGCAACTCATTCTTACCACCCCCCGGGGTTCCGCCAGCGAGCGTCCGATCATTTCCTCGGCCGCATCGGCCTCGACCAGCATCGCAACGCAGTGGCGATAGAAATCCTGGCCGATCTCCGTCACCACGAAGCGTCGGGTGGTCCGTTGGATCAGCCGCACCTGCAGCCTCTCCTCCAGCAGCGCAATGCGCTGGCTGAGTCTTGACTTCGGGATGCCAAGAACCCTGCCGGCCGGCGCGAACCCCTGGTGATCCACCACCTGCACATAGAAGAAGAGGTCGTTCAGGTCTCTCACATTTTTTCTCCATCGTTCATCAACAAGAACGCTGAATCCAATTTCAGCACACTACCGGCCGCATCGTTCAACATCCATGATCGGACCCATGAAAACGATCGATCGAGTTCTCAGCGCTCCCAAGAGCGCCTGGGTTGGAAACGGATTCCCGGTGAGGTCGATGTTCGACTACATCGCCCTGGGGGATGAGGTCAGTCCCTTCCTGCTGCTTGACTACACGGTTCCGGTGGACTTCGAGCCTTCCGCGATACCTCGCGGCGTGGAGGCACGGGCGCACCGGGGCTTCGAAGTGGTCACGCTCGTATATCAAGGCGAGATCGAGCATCGCGACTCAACTGGCTATACAGGCCTGACCGGACCAGGTGACGTGGAATGGATGACGGTCGCATCCGGGCTTGTGCATGAGGAATCTCACTCGACGACCTTCACGCGCACGGGCGGTCGGCTTGAATTGGTGCAGCTCTGGGTGAATCTGCCGGCCAAGTACAAGACGGCTCCCCCGAGCCATCAAGCGATCCTTCACTCCCAGATTCCGGCTGCTTCTCTGCCGGGAGCATCAGGGGTCCTGCGTGTCATTGCCGGCGAGTACGGTGGGCATCGCGGCCCCGCCCGGACGTTCTCGCCGCTGGACGTGTGGGACGTCCATCTCGACGCCGGGTCGAAGACGACTTTCAGCTTGCCCCAGAACAGGCGCGCCATCGTCGTACTCATGCTCGGACAGATGACCCTGTGCGGCCAGATCACGCTGAAGGGTGTGCAGGTTGCCCTGCTCGGTCGGGAAGACGTCAGTTTCTCCATAGTGGCCCACCAGGATTCCACATTTCTCGTTCTGAGCGGGGACCCGTTGAACGAGCCGGTGGTCGGCGCAGGTCCCTTCGTGATGAACACGGTCGACCAGATCCTGACTGCGCGTCGCGACCTGCAGAACGGAAAGTTCGGGCAGATCGCTCGCTAGCTCCATCGAACACGCAATCGAACCACGAACACCTTCCTTGAAGCCATGACCTCAGCCAACCCACCCAGCAAGACACCCTCACCCTGGCCGGCGCTCGCGGTGACGGCCTTCGGCGCCTTCGCCGGAACGACGTTCCCGTCGATGGTGACGTTGTCGCTCGCAGACATAGGCGGCGGCCTGTCTGCCGCGGCGGACGATGTGGCTTGGCTAGGCACTGTCTATGACATCGGACAGCTGATAAGCCTGCCGCTCATCATCTACTTCTCCCAAACCTTTGGGCGAGGCAAAGCCATGCAGCTGGCAGGTGTGGGCTACGCACTCAGCTCACTTGCGATGGCACTTGTGCCTTCGCTGGGTTGGGCGATCGCCGCGCGATTGCTGCACGGCATCTTCGGAGGAACGCTGGCTGTCCTGATGTTCATGATCCTCTTCTCGGTGTTTCCGCCGGGGCCAGGGCGCACCCGAGGCCTGGCCGCCTTCGCGGCGGCTACATCCTTGGGGGCAGGCATGGCGCCGGCACTAGGTGGCCAGCTCCTGGCCGCCGGGGGGTGGCAAGCGATCTTCCATGCGCAGGTACTTGTGGGCACGGCGTACTTCTTGCTGGCTCGTCGCCACTTCAGGTCCGATCCAATCAACCTGGCGATCCTTCGTCAGACCGACTGGGTCGGCTATTCACTGCTCACCGTCGCGGTCAGTTGCCTTGTGCTTTTCCTGTCCGAGGGAGAACGCCGGTTCTGGTTCGAAACCTGGTGGATCACTGCAGCGCTGTTGGTGGGCGTGTCCGCCTTGATCGCCGCCATCCGCCACCTCTGGGTCGCCAAGGCGCCGATGCTCCAGCTTGGGCTCTTCCGAAAGCCCTTCACGCTGGCCATCACTTTCCAGGTGATCTACCGATTCGGCACGCTGCTGGCCGTCTTCATCGCCCCTCAATATCTGGGGCGCATCGCCGGCCTTCGCATTGAGCAGATGGGTCCACTGTTGCAGCCAATGTCGCTGGGGACGGCTGTTGCCGTTCCACTGGCTTTGTGGCTCAGCTCGCGAGTCGACCAGCGGGTGATGCTCTCGACGGCCCTGGCGCTTTTCGCGGGCGCAGCGCTCTACTGCATGGGACTGGGGCCTGATTGGAACGCTGGAAACTTCGCGGTGGCAGCATTGACAGCAGGCGTCGGCCAGGGAATCTTCGCTGTCTCCACTTTGTTCTATGCCATCTACGACCTGGAGCGGCACGAGGGTGTTACCTGCGGCATCGTGTTCAATTACTGCCGCGTGCTGGGGCAGGTGGGAGGCGTGGCCGCGTTCAGCCACCTCATCAACGAGCGCGAGAAGCTGTATTCGGCCAGGTTGGGCGAGCCGATCAGCCAGCTCAATCCGGATCTTGCCCTGGCAATGCGCCAAGGTGTTTCCTCAGTCATGCAGTGGCTGGGTGACCCCGCGCAAGCACAAGCTCGTGTCACTGCCGATCTCGCTCGCCGTATCGCACGGCAGGCCTTCACCTTGGCCTATGCCGACGCCTTTCTGGGTTTGGCCGTCCTGCTGACGGTCGGGGCGGTCCTCGCCTGGGCCCTTCCGCCGTACTTCGCGCCCAAGCCGCAGATCGCTTCGAACCGCTTGAACTGACGTCAAGCCACTCTCTTGATTCAGAGGTATGCAATGAATGAAACTTCCCTGCGCCCATCGGGCTTCAATCTTCCTCCAGCGATGCGACGACTTGCTGTCGCGGCTGCCATCGCAGTTGGTCTCGCCAGCGCTGCTTTCGCGGCCACCTCTCTCTGGAGAAGCGTTCGAGCATCCGAGAGCACTGAAAACGCCTACGTCAAGGGGGACCTGACCTATGTGTCCACGAAGGTCAGTGGCTATGTGTTGAGCGTCGAGACGGAGAACAATCGACTTGTCGGCCCAGGACAGATCGTGCTTCGAATCGACCCCCGCGACTACGAGGTCGCCGTGGAGCAGAGCCGTGCGGCAATCGCCCGCGCTCAAGCAGACGTCGCGCAGATCGATGCGCAGACGGCGCTGCAACAGACCCGCATTGGCATCGCCGCGGCCGTTGAAGCCTCCGCGCGGGCCAGTACGGCCCGCGCCAACAAGGACAGTGAGCGCGCGGAACGCCTGGTAGGAGTCGGAGGCACCAGCCGAGCCGATTACGATCGCGCTCTGAACGAGCAGGTTGCAAGGGCCTCATCCCTGGATGAAGCACAGGGCCAGTCGAAAGGCGCTCGCCAGCAGCTGAATGTCCTCAAGGCGCAGCGGCAAGCCGCCGAGGCTGCGCTGCTTGCCGCTCGAGCACAGCTGGCGAAGGCTGAAAGCGATCTTGCGGCAACGATCATTCGCGCGCCGCGCGAAGGCCGCATTGCCGCGAGAAACGCACGACCCGGCGAGTACCTGAGCGTCGGGAGCCGGGTCATGGCCGTGGTGCCGACTCGCGGCCTTTGGGTAGAGGCCTATCTGAAGGAAACCCAGGTCGGACGGCTTGAGCCGGGCAGTCGGGTCAGGGTCCGGGTCGATGCACTGCCCGGGATGCAGTTCTGCGGAACGCTGGAGAGCATCTCCAATGGCAGTGGATCGGAGATGTCGCTCATTCCTCCCGACAACGCGACCGGCAACTTCACGAAGATCGTTCGTCGTTTCCCTGTTCGCGTGCTGTTCGACGACGGGCAACCCGGCATGGATCGGCTCGGCATCGGCATGTCCGCGATCCCGCGCTTCGAGACCGGTTCGCAGGAACACCGAAGCGGTCAGGAATGCCCGCCCCGGCATGACGGGGTGCAATCGTGACGCTCCGGATACTGTCACCGCTGCTGGTCGCACTCCTGGTTGCCTGCGCTCACGTCCCGGATCTCCCGCCATCGCCTCAACCCAGGACTGCTCGCCAGCTGAGCGAGAGCACCGACCTTGCTGGAGGGCCCGGTGACTGGCCCACCACCGCATGGTGGGCGGCCTACGGCGATCCGCAACTCAACCGGTTGATCGAGGAGGGTTTGCGTGATGCGCCCTCCATGGCGATTGCCGAGGCGAGGCTGATGCGCGCTCAGGCAATGGCGGATGCCACCGGCGCGGTGGGCCGGCCTCAAATCGACCTGATTGCGCAGGTGCAGCAGGCGCGCCCCAGCGAGCGTGCCGGGATACCCGTCACACCGGAGCGGCAAGGCTGGAATGAGGCCGGCCAGATCGCTGTCGCTTTCAGATGGTCCCTGGATTTCTGGGGACGCAACAGGGCATCCTTGCAGGCCTCGCTGTCCCAGGTTCGGGTGATGGAGGCGGAGCGGGCTACAGCCCGCCTGGTCCTGGCAAGCGCGATCGCCGATGAGTACGCGACGCTGTCCGGGCGGCATCGCGACCGTGAGGACGCAGAGCGCTTGCTCCAGCTTCGACAGCGCACTCTGGATATTGTGCGGGCGAGGGTCGAGGTGGGGGTGGACACCGAGCTTGCGCTGCGCCAGGCCGAGGCGGAATTGCATTCCATTCGCGGTGGCATTGTGGGGATCAACCAGTCCATTCAGACCAGCGCCCTGAGATTGGCGGCGCTCGTCGGAGCCGGCCCGGACCGAGCGGCCGGGCTTGATGCCCCGATCCGCGCGGCCCTGCATGTGCCGGCGCTTCCAGCTCGCTTGCCTACGGCTCTCCTGGGGCGGCGCCCGGATCTCGTCGCAGCGCGTTGGCGTGTCGAAGCCGGGCGGCATTCCGTCGACGCCGCCGACCGGTCGTTCTATCCGAACGTCGATCTGCTCGCTCTGGTCGGATTTCAGTCGCTGGGCTTGGGTCAGCTTTTCCGCGGAGGAGCGAGCTTCGGCAACGTCGGTCCCGCATTGACCTTGCCCATCTTCGATGGGGGGCAAAGGGCTGCGGCCTACACGGTCTCTCGCGCCGACTACGACATCGCCATCGCGAGTTACGACGCGGCGCTCGCAGAGGCACTGCGGGAGATCGCCACAGCCTTGGGTTCCATTCGAGCCCTGGACCTTCAGAGTGTCGAGGCGGACGCCGCGC
>JAQGMU010000201.1 GCA_028292195.1 Ramlibacter sp.
CCCAAGGTGCAGGACAAGGTCAAGGAATTCTTCGGCCGCGACCCGCGCAAGGACGTGAACCCCGACGAAGCCGTGGCCGTCGGCGCCGCCATCCAGGGCCAGGTGCTCTCCGGTGAACGCAAGGACGTGCTGCTGCTCGACGTCACCCCGCTGTCCCTGGGCATCGAGACCCTGGGCGGCGTGATGACGAAGATGATCAAGAAGAACACGACCATCCCGACCAAGTTCGCGCAGACCTTCTCCACCGCCGACGACAACCAGCCGGCCGTGACGATCAAGGTCTACCAGGGCGAGCGGGACATCGCCACCGGCAACAAGCTGCTGGGCGAGTTCAACCTGGAAGGCATCCCGCCGTCGCCGCGCGGCCTGCCGCAGATCGAGGTGAGCTTCGACATCGACGCCAACGGCAACCAGCACGTGGGCGCCAAGGACAAGGGCACCGGCAAGGAAAACAAGATCACCATCAAGGCGAACTCGGGCCTGACCGAGGACGAGATCCAGAAGATGGTGCGCGACGCCGAGCAGAACGCCGCCGAGGACAAGAAGAAGCTGGAGCTGGTGCAGGCCCGCAACCAGGGCGAGGCGATGGTGCACAGCGTGCGCAAGAGCCTCACCGAGTACGGCGACAAGATCGATGCGAGCGAGAAGGACAAGATCGAGTCCGCGGCCAAGGAGCTGGAAGAAACGCTCAAGTCCGAGGACAAGGATGCGATCGAGGCCAAGACCAACGCGCTGATGACGGTCAGCCAGAAGCTGGGCGAGAAGATGTACGAAGCGCAGCAGGCCGCCGGCGGCGCCGGTGCGCCCCCGGAAGCGGGCGCGGAAGCTGCTTCGGGCACGTCCCGCCCGGCGAACGACGACAACGTCGTCGACGCCGAAGTCAAGGAAGTCAAGAAAGGTTAACCGGACGCCTGAGCGCCGGTTTAACTCGCCGCGTTCGACTCTCACGCCTGCGGCGGAGGTCAACGCGGCGTTCCTGTTTAGCAGTCAGTCAGATCCATGGCCACCAAAAGAGACTATTACGAAGTTCTGGGCGTCCCCAAGAACGCCTCGGAGGACGAGATCAAGAAGGCTTATCGCAAGCTGGCGATGAAGCACCACCCTGACCGCAACCAGGGGGACAGCGGCAGCAAGGATTCGGAAGCGCGCTTCAAGGAGGCCAAGGAAGCCTACGAGATGCTGTCCGAGCCGGAGAAGCGGGCGGCCTACGACCAGTTCGGGCATGCGGGCGTCGACCCCAACATGCGCGGCCCCGGCGGCCCGGGCGCCGAAGGCTTCGGCGGCTTTGCCGAGGCTTTCGGCGACATCTTCGGCGACATCTTCGGCCAGCAGCAGCGTGGCGGCGCCGCCGGCGCGCGCGGCGGCCGCCAGGTGTATCGCGGCAGCGACCTCTCCTACGCGATGGAAATCACGCTGGAGGAAGCGGCCAAGGGCAAGGACGCGCAGATCCGCATCCCGTCCTGGGACGAGTGCGAGATCTGCCACGGCAGCGGCGCCAAGCCGGGCACCCAGGCCAAGACCTGCACCACCTGCCACGGCGCGGGCGTGGTGCAGATGCGCCAGGGCTTCTTCAGCGTGCAGCAGACCTGCCCGCAGTGCCGCGGCACCGGCAAGATCATTCCCGAGCCCTGCACCACCTGCCACGGGCAGGGCAAGGTGAAGAAGCAGAAGACGCTGGAAGTGCGCATCCCCGGCGGCATCGACGACGGCATGCGCATCCGCAGCGCCGGCAACGGCGAACCGGGCACCAACGGCGGCCCGCCGGGCGACCTGTTCATCGAGATCCGGATGAAGAAGCACCCGATCTTCGAGCGCGACGGCGACGACCTGCACTGCGTGGTGCCGGTGAGCATCGCGCGCGCGGCGCTGGGCGGCGAGATCGACGTGCCGACGCTGGACGGCAAGGCCGCGATCGACATCCCCGAAGGCACCCAGGCCGGCAAGCAGTTCCGCCTGCGCAGCAAGGGCATCAAGGGCGTGCGTTCCAGCATTGCCGGCGACCTGTACTGCCACATCGCGGTGGAGACGCCGGTCAAGCTGACCGAACACCAGCGCAAGCTGCTGAAGGAACTGGACGAGTCCCTGAAGAAGGGCGGCGCCAAGCATTCGCCCAACGAGGAATCCTGGGCGGACAAGCTGAAGGGCTTCTTCAACGCCTGAGGGCCAGCGAAGCGGCCCGCGAATGTGGTGGACTTGGAACAGGTCCCGCCACCAAACAGTGCCAAGCTCTGCCGTCCCGTTCACAATCCGAGGCATGGCCCTGAAGCTGTTTCGCACCACAGGCTTTTCCACCCTGCTCATGCCCGGCGAGGAGCGCCAGTCGCTCCACCCGGGCTGGCTGGTGGCTTTCGCCAGCCTGTGGATCGGCGTGGCCTGCAATGCGGGGCTCTGGCGGCTGCTGGCCGCGCCCGGGTCGTTCCGGGCCGCGCTGGCCACGACCGCCCTGCTGGCCGGCGGCAGCGGCGTCATCCTCAGCCTGCTGGGGTGGCGGCGTACGATCCGGCTGGCCATCACCGTGCTGGTGGCCGGCGCCGCCCTGGTGGCGTGCGGCCTCTGGGTCCAGGCGCTGCCGATCGAGACCCTGTGGCAGCAGCGTCCGCGCGCCCTGCTGCCGCCCTGGCCCACCTTCATGGACTGGCAGGTGCCGACGCTGATGCTGGTGCTGGCCGTGGTCCCCATCGTCTGGGTGTGGAACCTGCCGTTGCGGCGCCTGCGCGGGCCGGAGCAGCTGCAGGCGAACGTCACGGGCGCCCTGCTGGGCGCGGTGTTGTTTGGAGTGGGGCTCGTGCTGCTGCCCTGAACGGTGGGGTGCGCTGCGCGCAACCCACCCTACTTCAGAAGAGCGTGCCCTGGCCCGGCGGCGCTGGCGGCCGGAACTCCGTCGTCGGGAACGCGTGCCGCTTGGCGTTGAAGCCGAGCCGGTCCGCCGTCTTGCGAAAGCGCTGGCCGATCAGGGTGGCCCAGGTGCCGGAGCCCTTCATGCGGGTGGCGAAGTCGCTGTCGTAGTCCTTGCCGCCGCGCATTTCCTGGATGCGATGCATCACCCGCTCCGCCCGCTGCGGGTAGTGCACCTCCAGCCATTGCCGGAACAGGGGCGCCACTTCCCAGGGCAGCCGCACCACGTGATAGAAGGCCTCGCGCGCGCCGGCGTCCCAGGCTGCTTCCAGCACCTGCTCCATGTCCTCGTTGAGGAAGGGAATCTGCGGCGCCAGGCTGACGCCGCAGGGAACGCCGTGCTCCGCCAGCGTCCGCAGCGTGCGCAGGCGCCGGTGCGGCGCCGCGGCGCGTGGCTCGAGCTTGCGTGAGAGCTCGGCGTCCAGCGTGGTGATGGTCACGTAGACGGCGGCCAGGCCATGGGCCGCCATCGGTGCGATCAGGTCCAGGTCGCGTTCGACCCCGCTCGACTTGGTCACCAGCACGAACGGATGCCTGGTCTCGTGCATCACCTCGATCAGCCCGCGCGTCAGCCGCAGCTCGCGCTCCACCGGCTGGTAGCAATCGGTGACGGTGCCGATCGCGAGCAGTTGCGGGACATAGCCCCTGCGTCCCAGCTCCTGCCGCAGCAGTTCCACGCAATTGCGCTTGGCAATGATCTTGGTCTCGAAGTCGAGACCGGGCGACAGGTTCAGGTAGCTGTGCGTCGGCCGCGCGTAGCAGTAGATGCAGCCGTGCTCGCAGCCGCGGTAGGGGTTCACCGAGCGGTCGAAGTGGATGTCGGGCGAGTCGTTGCTGGCGATGATGCTTTTCGCCGTTTCCCAGATCACCTGGGTCGGTGGCCGGGCCTCCGCACCCTCCTCCGCATCGGCCTCCCAGCCGTCGTCGAAGGCCTCGCGCTGGTCCTTCTCGAACCGGTGCGCCAGCCGGGTCGCGGCGCCGCGTCCCTTGATCGCCTGCAGCGGGATGCGGACTTCGTCCACCGTGTTGGCGGTCGAGCGGTCGATACTGTTCATAAATACAGTATCGCACCGCATTGAAATCCCCAGGAAGTTTGTCTGGAATTTTCAGTAATTACTGAAAACTCAAAAAGTCAGAGACAATCCGGCCATGTCACTGCAGGACCGCTTGCCTCCCCTGTCCCGCCAGTTCGTCGCCCACTTCGGCGAGATGGGCAGCCGCTGGGGCATCAACCGCACCGTCGGCCAGATCTACGCGTTGATCTTCCTGTCGCAACGCCCGCTGCACGCCGACGCCATCGCCGAAACCCTCGAGTTCTCGCGCTCCAACGTCAGCATGGGCCTGAAGGAATTGCAGTCGTGGCGGCTGGTGCGCATGAAGCACCAGCCGGGCGACCGCCGCGAGTACTTCGAGGCGCCGTCGGACGTGTGGGAAATCTTCCGCGTGCTGGCCGAAGAGCGGCGCCGGCGCGAGGTCGAGCCGACGCTGTCGATGCTGCGCATGGCCTTGCTGGAGCAGGCGGGCAGCGCGGCGGAGCAGCACGCGCAGGAGCGCATGCGCGAGATGTACGAGCTGATAGCCCGGCTCATGACCTGGTTCGACGACGTGCAGAAGCTCGCGCCCGAGACCGCCAAGCAGTTGATGGGAATGGGCAGCACGGTCACCCGCGTGCTGGAACTGAAGGACCGCATGACCGGCAGATCCGCCAGGAACAAGGAGGCCTGACGCATGGACACCCTGATGCTTTCACGCATGCAGTTCGGCGCCAACATCGCCTTCCACATCCTGTTTCCCAGCATCAACATCGCGCTGTGCTGGTTCCTCGTCTACTTCCGCCTGCGCCACCGCGCGGCGCGCGGCACGGCGGCGGCGCAGCACTGGGAAGAGGCCTACTACCTCTGGACCAAGATCTTCGCCCTGAGCTTCGCGCTGGGCGTGGTCTCCGGCATCACCATGAGTTTCCAGTTCGGCACCAACTGGCCGGGCTACATGGAGAAGGTGGGCAACATCGCCGGGCCGCTGCTCGGCTACGAGGTGCTGACCGCCTTCTTCCTGGAGGCCACCTTCCTCGGCATCATGCTGTTCGGCCGCGCCCGCGTCTCCGACCAGGTGCACATGGTGGCGACGCTGATGGTCGCGGGCGGCACCACCTTGTCGGCCTTCTGGATCCTGAGCCTCAACTCCTGGATGCAGACGCCCGTGGGCTACACCGTCATCAACGGCCAGTACCACGCGCAGGACTGGCTGGCGATCATCTTCAATCCCTCGTTCCCCTACCGCCTCGCGCACAAGCTGCTGGCCTCGACGCTCACGGCCTCGTTCCTGGTGGCGGGCCTGTCGGCCTGGCAGCTGCTGCGCGGCACGTCCAACGGCGGCACGCACCTCGCCTTGCGGGCGGCCGTCGCCGCGGCGGCGGTGGCGATTCCGCTGCAGATCTTCGCGGGCGACGCCCACGGCCTCAATACGCTGCGGCACCAGCCGGCCAAGATCGCCGCCATCGAAGGCATCTGGCACACCGAGAAAGGCGCGCCGCTCACCCTGTTCGGCTGGCCGAACGAGAAGGAAGGCCGCACCGACTTCGCGATCCAGGTGCCCAAGCTGGCCAGCCTGATCCTGGCCCACGACATGGATGCGGAACTGAAGGGCCTGGACGAATTCCCCAACGCGCATCCGCCGGTGGCGCCGGTGTTCTGGGCCTTCCGCATCATGGTGGGCATGGGCATGCTGATGCTGCTGGTGGCCTGGTCGTCGGCCTGGACCCTGTGGCGCACGCGCAGTGCCGCCCAGGCCGGCTTCAACACCTGGCAGCTGCGCCTGCTGGCCGCCATGACCTTCTCCGGCTGGGTCGCCACCGTGGCCGGCTGGTGCGTCACCGAGATCGGCCGCCAGCCCTTCCTGGTCTACGGGCTGCTGCGCACCGCGGACCTGGTGGCCGATCATCCACCGGGCATGGTGCTCGGCACCCTGCTTGCCTACCTGGCGGTCTACGTCCTGCTGCTGTCGGCCTATGTGCGGGTGCTGATGTACATGGCGCAGCATCCCGCGATGCCGACCGCGCACACGCCGCAGAGCCCGAAGGCGGCGACGCCCATCGGCGGCCCGGCCTGAAGCGGAGTACCCGATGACGCTCGACTGGAACACGCTGCTGCCCCTGGTCTTCATGGCCGTGATGGGCCTGGCCCTGCTCGCCTACGTGGTGCTCGATGGCTACGACCTCGGGGTCGGCCTGCTGCTGCCCTTCGCCGAGGACGACGAGAAGGACGTGATGGTCAGCAGCATCGGCCCGTTCTGGGACGCCAACGAGACCTGGCTGGTGCTGGGCGTCGGCGTGCTGCTGATCGCCTTCCCCAAGGCCCACGGCCTGGTGCTGTCCGCCCTGTACCTGCCGGTGGCGGTGATGCTGATCGGGCTGATCCTGCGCGGCGTGTCGTTCGACTTCCGGGTCAAGGCGCGGGACGAGCACAAGGCGATGTGGAACAAGCTGTTCGCCCTCGGCTCGTTGATGACGGCGGCGTCGCAAGGCTGGATGCTGGGAAGCTACCTGACCGCCTTCGACGGCGGGCTGTGGTCGCGGCTGTTCGCGCTGGGAATCGCGGTCACGCTGCCGACAGCCTACGCGATGCTGGGCGCCGGCTGGCTGATCATGAAGACCGAGGGCCTGCTGCGCGACAAGGCGGTGCGCTGGGCCCGGCTGGTGCTGTGGCCCATGGGTGTGGCGCTGGTCGCCATCTCGATGGCCACGCCACTGGTCAGCCCCAACGTGTTCGAGAAGTGGTTCGCGCTGCCGCAGTTCATCGGCCTGCTGCCGATTCCCCTGGTCTGCGCCGCTGCCTTCTTCATCGCCTTCCACGTCACCGGCAAGAAGGAAGTGGTGGAAGCGGGCTATGGCTGGCTGGTGTTCGCCAGCACGGTGCTGATTTTCATGCTGTCGTTCCTGGGGCTGGCCTACAGCATCTATCCCTACATCGTGATCGACAAGCTCACCGTCTGGCAGGCGGCCAGCGCGCATGAATCGCTGGTGTTCATCTTCGTCGGCGTGGCGATCACGCTGCCGGCGATCATCGTGTACACGGTGTTCATGTACCGGGTGTTCTGGGGGAAGGCCTCGGCCTTGAGTTACGGCGCGCCGGCGCAGCCCTATTCCCCGATCAAGCCATAGCCAGGTTCGGCAAGCCCAGGCGCCCCCGCGCCTCGACGTACTCGCGCTTCAGGCGCGCGATCAACTCGCCCGCATGCGCTACCTCGGTCACGGCGCCTATGCCCTGGCCAGCGCCCCAGATGTGCTTCCACGCCTTGCGGGCGCCTTCGCCGCCGCCGAAACTCATCTTGCTGGGGTCGCTTTCCGGCAGGTTGTCCGGATCCAGCCCCGCGGCAAGAATGCTCGGCTTGAGGTAGTTGCCGTGCACGCCGGTGAACAGGTTCGAGTAGACGATGTCGTCCGAACTGCACTCGACGATCGCCCGCTTGTAGGCCTCGTCGGCGCGCGCCTCGTGGGTGGCGATGAAGGCCGAGCCGATGTACGCGAAGTCCGCGCCCATGGCCTGCGCCGCCAGCACCGCACCGCCGGTGGCGATGGAGCCCGAGAGCGCCACCGGGCCGTCGAACCACTGGCGGATCTCCTGGATCAGCGCGAACGGGCTCTTCACGCCGGCATGGCCGCCGGCGCCCGCGGCCACCGCGATCAGGCCGTCGGCGCCCTTCTCGACGGCCTTGCGGGCGAAGAAGTTGTTGATGATGTCGTGCAGCACCACGCCGCCGTAGCTGTGGATGGCGTCGTTGACGTCGGTGCGCGCGCCCAGCGAGGTGATGACCACCGGAACCTTGTGCCGCACCACCACGTCCATGTCGTGCTCGAGCCGGTCGTTGCTCTTGTGCACGATCTGGTTGATGGCGAAAGGCGCGGCCGGCCGCTCCGGGTGGGCCCGGTTGTGCGCCGCCAGCGCCTCGGTGATCTCGTGCAGCCACTCGTCCAGCTGCGCAGCCGGCCGTGCGTTCAGCGCCGGCATCGAACCGACGACGCCGGCCTTGCACTGCTCGATCACCAGCTTGGGGTTGCTGACGATGAACATCGGCGAGGCGATCACCGGCAGGGACAGGTTCTGCAGGGCGGGGGGCAGCTTCGACATTCCAGGGACTCCGATCAGAACGATTCCAGCGGCAAGGCGGTGACGCTGTCGGCGCCTTCCACGATGCTGTCACGCAAGCCCGGGGCCTTGGCCAGGATGTGGTCGGCGTAGAAGCGCGCGGTGGCGATCTTCGCCTGCAGGAAGGCCGCGTCCTGTCCCTTGGGCAACAGGTCCTCGGCCGCCAGCAGCGCGCGCGCCATCTGCCAGCCCGCCACCAGGCTGCCGGCCAGCATCAGGTAGGGCACGGAGCCGGCGAACACCGCGTTCGGCGACGCCTTGCCCTGCTGCACGACGAAGGACACTACGTCGAGGAAAGCCTTGCGCGCGGCAGTGAGGCGCCTGGCGACCGCGCGTGCGGCGACGCTGTCGCGCTTCGCCAGCTCGCCTTCGGTCCTTTCGATCTGGGCGGCGATCGCCTGCGCCGCCTGGCCGCCGTCGCGCGCCGTCTTGCGGCCCACCAGGTCGTTGGCCTGGATCGCGGTCGTGCCTTCGTAGATGGTCAGGATCCTGGCGTCGCGGTAATACTGGGCGGCGCCGGTCTCCTCGATGAAGCCCATGCCGCCATGCACCTGCACCCCCAGCGAGGTGACTTCCATGCTCATCTCGGTGCTGAAGCCCTTGACCAGCGGCACCAGGAATTCGTAGAAGGCCTGGTTCTGCTTGCGCACAGCCGCGTCCGGGTGGTGGTGGGAGGCGTCGTAGGCCGCGGCGGCCACGGTGGCCATGGCGCGGCAGCCCTCGGTGTAGGCACGCATCGTCATCAGCATGCGGCGCACGTCGGGGTGGTGGATGATGGTCGCCGGGCCGGCCACCGAACCGTCCACCGGGCGCGACTGCACACGGTCGCGCGCGTATTCGACGGCCTTCTGGTAGGCCCGCTCGGCGATCGCGATGCCTTGCACGCCCACGGCGTAGCGGGCGGCGTTCATCATGATGAACATGTACTCGAGGCCGCGGTTCTCTTCACCGACGATGTAGCCGGTGGCTCCGCCTTCGTCGCCGTACTGCAGCACCGCCGTTGGCGAGGCCTTGATGCCCAGCTTGTGCTCGATGCTGACGCAGTGCACGTCGTTGCGCTTGCCCAGCGTGCCGTCGGCGTCGACCATGAACTTCGGCACCACGAACAGGCTGATGCCCTTGACGCCTTCGGGCGCGCCGGGGATGCGGGCCAGCACCAGGTGGACGATGTTGTCCGCCATGTCGTGCTCGCCGTAGGTGATGAAGATCTTGGTGCCGAACACCTTGTAGCTGCCATCGGGCTGCGGCTCGGCGCGGCTGCGCACCATCGCCAGGTCGCTGCCGGCCTGCGGCTCGGTCAGGTTCATGGTGCCGGTCCACGCGCCGGTCACCAGCTTTTCCAGGTAGACCGACTTCAGCTGGTCGGAGCCGGCCGTCAGCAGCGCCTCGATGGCGCCGTCGGTCAGCAGGGGGCACAGCGCGAAGCTCAGGTTGGCGCAATTGAGCATCTCGCCGCAGGCCGCGCCTATGGTCTTGGGCAGGCCCTGGCCGCCGAAGTCCTGCGGGTGCTGCAGGCCCTGCCAGCCGCCTTCGGCGTACTGCTTGTAGGCGTCCTTGAAGCCCGGGGTCGTGGTGACCTTGCCGTCCTTCCAGCTGGAGGGATTGCGATCGCCGTCGACGTTGAGCGGCGCGACCACGCCTTCATTGAACTTCGCGCACTCCTCCAGCACGGCCTGCGCGGTCTCCAGGCCCGCTTCCTCGAAGCCGGGCAATTGCGCGATCTGCTCGATGCCAGCCAGGTGCTGGATGTTGAACAGCATGTCCTTGAGGGGGGCGCGGTAGGGCATTTGTTGGCTCCGAGGCGCTACAGCGCCTTGATCAACTCAGGCACCGCCACGAACAGGTCGGCAACCAGCCCGTAGTCGGCGACGCTGAAGATCGGCGCTTCCTCGTCCTTGTTGATCGCGACGATCACCTTGGAGTCCTTCATGCCGGCCAGGTGCTGGATCGCGCCCGAGATGCCGCAAGCGATGTAGAGCTGCGGCGCGACGATCTTGCCGGTCTGGCCGACCTGGAAGTCGTTGGGCGCGTAGCCTGCGTCCACCGCTGCACGCGACGCGCCGATCGCAGCGCCGAGCTTGTCGGCCAGGGGCTCGAGCACCTCGTGGAACTTCTCGCTGGAGCCGAGCGCGCGGCCGCCGGAGACGATGATCTTGGCGGCCGTCAGTTCCGGCCGGTCGCTCTTGGCGATTTCCTGGCCGACGAAGCTGCTCTTGCCGCTGTCGGCCACGCCGGTGGCGGTTTCCACACTGGCGCTGCCGCCGGTGGCCGCGGCCGGATCGAAGCCGGTGGTGCGGACCGTGATCACCTTGATCCTGTCGAGGCTCTGCACGATGGCAATGGCGTTGCCGGCATAGATCGGGCGCTCGAAGGTGTCGGGGGCGTCGACCTTGGTGATGTCGGAGATCTGCGCCACGTCCAGCTTGGCGGCCACGCGCGGGGCGACGTTCTTGCCGGCCGCGGTGGCAGGGAACAGGATGTGGCTGTAGTTGGCCGCGAGCGCCAGCACCTGGGCCGCCATGTTCTCCGCCAGGCCGTGTTCGAACTGGGCGCCGTCGGCGTGGATCACCTTGCTGACGCCGGCGATCTGCGCCGCGGCCTTGGCGGCTGCGCCGGCGTTGGCGCCGGCCACCAGCACGTGGACCTCACCGCCGCATTGGGCAGCGGCCGTGACGGTGTTGAAGGTCGCGCCGCGGATGGAGGCGTTGTCGTGTTCTGCGATTACGAGGGCGGTCATCTCAAATCACCTTGGCTTCATTCTTCAACTTGGCAACCAGCGTCGCCACATCGGGCACCTTGACCCCGGCGCCGCGCTTGGCGGGCTCGGTGACCTTCAGCGTCTTCAGCCGCGGCTTGACGTCCACGCCGAGGTCCTCGGGCTTGAAGACGTCCAGCTGCTTCTTCTTCGCCTTCATGATGTTGGGCAGCGTCACGTAGCGCGGCTCGTTCAGGCGCAGGTCGGTGGTGATCACCGCGGGCAGCGTGATGGAGATGGTCTCCAGGCCGCCGTCCACTTCGCGCGTGACCTTGGCCTTGCCGTCGGCCACTTCGACCTTCGAAGCGAAGGTGGCCTGCGGCAGGTCCGCCAGCGCCGCGAGCATCTGGCCGGTCTGGTTGCAGTCGTCGTCGATCGCCTGCTTGCCCAGGATGACCAGGCCCGGCTGTTCCTTGTCGACCAGGGCCTTCAGCAGCTTGGCCACCGCCAGCGGCTGCAGCTCCTCGTCGGTGAGCACCAGGATGGCGCGGTCGGCGCCGATCGCCATCGCGGTGCGCAGCGTTTCCTGGCACTGCTGCACGCCGCAGGACACGGCGATCACCTCGGTGACCACGCCCTTCTCCCGCAGGCGCACCGCTTCCTCGACGGCGATTTCGTCGAAGGGGTTCAT
>JAQGMU010000691.1 GCA_028292195.1 Ramlibacter sp.
AGAGGTACCGAGGACAAGGACCGGCGACCGCCCACGCCGGCGCGCAAAGCGTCGGCCATGCCCGATCACCACCCAGCACCACCACAAGCCGCCTCGGTCGGCGCGCTGGTCGAGTTGTCGCGGTACCTCCAATTGGTGGCGAGGGTGTACCGCAAAGCTCGTCGACTGAATCCTCGTGCATCGGTTTTGCGCGCAAGCCCTGACCGCAGTTGTGCGTTCTCAGCGCTCGGGCGCCCGGTGCGCTTCTCCCTCCCAGCCGGCGCCCTCTCGCGTGCCCTCTTGCAGCGTCGAGTCTCCTCACCTCGACGACGTGCCCGCACGCGTCGGGCGCCGGCTCGGGACGGTCAGGCGGCGGCGTCGCCGTTCTGGACGTGGTCGTAGCCGATCAGCGTCTCGCTCCAGGCCGACGCCGTCGACACCGCCTCACGCAGCTCGACCGGCGTGCAGCCCTCGCTGCTGATGAAGCGCTCCAACGCGCCGACCAGCTGCTCAGCCGCCTCCGCCGTCGCGCCGCGAATCGCCGGACCCAGAAGCCACGTCGGCCCCGAGACAACCACGCGGCCTTGTTCATTCGGCTGTGTGGTCTCCAGGCGATCCAGCAGCCCGGTGATCGCGGCCAGGATCTCGGCCGACGTCCTTCCGTCATCGCCGACCGGAGCACCAAACCCTCGCTCCCGGAGCGTCGCCTCAGCATCGTCGGCAACCGCAGCTCGGTGACCGAGATCCTCCTTCAACCCGGCCAGCTCACGCTCGCGCAAGCGCAGCGTGAGCATCTCGGGATTGCCCGTTCCAATGACCTTCATCGTGCTCGCCCTCCCTAGATGACGTTCGTCGGTTCCGGCGGCTGACCGCCGAGACGCTCACGGAGCTCGATCAGCTCCCGGGCCAGATCCAGCTGGCTCAGGTACTGCTCGACGCCCTCCAAGGTGTGCGGCATCTTGACCGGCTCCTCCCACTCGATCGAGCCGGGGATCAGGGCGAGCACGACGCCGCGCGTCACGCTCTCGTGCTCGAACGCGTCGATGAGATGCACCGCCGCGATCGCCGCATCGCGCGCGTCCGCAGCGAAGGCCATGTCGCACGCGTCCTCGAGCATGCGCTCCGCCGTCGCGCGCAGAAGCTCGCGCAGGTGATCAGGGATGACGACCGCGTCATCGTCGGACTGGATAGCGTCCGGGGTGTCCATTGGAGTTACAGCTCCTTGGGCCATGCCCCCGGGCCGCTACAACGGTCGCGGGGGCGCTCTTTAGTTGTACGGAGAGATCGCTCTCCTGGCCCGGTAGGGCCCTGGGAGCAAAAACTCGCTCCCTCGCGTCCGTCGGCAGACAGCAGCGGTGCGATGCCACACATCGCTCGGGATCAGACGCGTTCGGCGCGCCGCTCGTCCAACGCCGAGATCGTCGCCTGCCTCGACCCTGAAAGGCGAACGTACTTCGCCCGCCGAGAACGCGGCGGCCGCTGAAGCCGGGCAGTGAGATTGCTCTGCGCTTTGCACCGGGATAGGGTCCACTCGCTGATGCAAGGACGGCTGATTGCTCTCATCGCCCTCGTGCTGTGCACGGCGAGCCTCGGATGCTCCACGTGACACCGGCGCCACCTGCCCGACGTGCGACCCAGGCTCAGCGGCGCCTCACCCCGGACGGCCTCGCCGTGCTGCCGCGCGATGAGCGTCGAAAGCTGATGCAGCTCCTGCTGACCGACGCGGGCGCGCGCGTCGTCGCGTTTAACCGACCCGTCGCTTACGACGAGCTCGTGCTCGAGACCCAGCCGCTGTGGCGGTCGCGGCGGATCCGCGCGCGCGTCGCCGCTCGCCATGTGACGCAGGACGACATCGACCGGCTCGCCGAGGCCGTGGACGCCGCCGGGGATGCTGACGGGCTACTGCTCGCCCCTCTCGGGCACGACGACGGTCTCACCGCGCCCGCGACCGTCATGCTCGTCGATGCCGATGAGTTGATCGCCCGACTGGAGCGCTGCGTCGCGATCGCGTGGCCCGGCGGCACGCCTGCTCCGGCCTATGAACGTGTCGCGGCCCAGCGCGATCTCGACCGCGACGCCTTCCTGCTGGACCCGGTTGGCCTGCGGTGGCTGCCAACGCTCGCGCTCAACGAGCTTCCGGCCGAGCTGGCCGGTCGCGACCTCGCGCCCGACGCCGTCTTCGAGCGGGTGGCCTTTCGGCTGCTGACCAACGGGCTTCGCTTCGGCGGCGTGCGCTACGGCGAGGCCGAACGCGGCAAGCGCCTTCCCGACGCGGTCCTGCGGTGGAGCCCGGACAAGCGTCTGGTCGCGTTGATGGACTGCAAGGCGACCGCGGATGGCTACACGATGGACAGCGACCACTACCTGCGCTTCACCGGCTACGTAAGCGCGCTGCGCGGCGACCTCGAGGCCGACGGTGCCGAGCTCCGTCACCTCGTCGTCCTCTCCTCCTCGTTCCCCGGCACGCCCGGCAAGCGCCATCCTTTCCACGCGCGAGCCGCCGCCCTGCGCGACGAGACGGGCCTGCAGCTGGTCTACCTGCGCGCCGAGGACCTCGCTCGGACGGCGACCGCCATCGAGAGCCGCGGGCTCTCGCCGACCGAGCGCGAGGCGCTGGACTGGTCTGCGGCGTTCGACCACGGGCTCGTGGCCGGCGATCACCTCGACGCACTGCTGGGCGCCTGATGGGCACCTCCGCCTCGTTCCGCGCCCCGAACACGCCGCGCTGGCAGGCCTTCGTCATCGCATTGCAGTCCGGGCAACCGCTGGAACGGCTGCAGTCCGAGCTCTTCAACGCGGGTACCGACTGGGAGCGAGAGCTCGGCGGCCCCGCCGTCGCCGCCTACGCGGTTGCGCTGCTGGACGTGCACGCCAGGCTGGCCGACCGGCTGCGCGCCGCCGAGCGTCCCGAGCAGGCGCTGCAGGCCACGATCGCCGAGGCGCGCGCCGCCAGTGAGGCGCTTCCGGGCAGCGCCGCCGGCGCCCTGGCCGAGCGCGCCTTTCTCAGTCTGCTGACGCGCGTCACGTCGGGCTCGCAAGCCCTGGCAGACGCCGCCCCGGCGCAGGCGGCCGAGCAGTTCGCCTCGGCCCGTGGAACACCATCCGAGCTGATCGCCGGCTACGTGGGCGAGCTGCTCGGCCAGTACGCCCGTCACGTCACCGCCCGCGAGGCGGGACGCCTCACCGAAGGCGAAGCGGGCATCGGCGTGGCCGCGACCCGCCGCCTGACGCGCTCGCTCGCCGGCGCCGCCGAGCAGGTCGGCCGGGAGGCACGCCCGGCCGCCGACGCCGCCGCTCTTCGGCAGTCCTGGCAGCCGCTAATCACCGAGGCGTTCTCCCGCGGCCGCCGCCTGCCGGAGCACGGCCGATGAGGCGCCACACGGTCGTCATCAACGACTGCGCCACCCCGGCGCGCCCGGCGATCCGCCACGTCCGCAGCCGCGACACACCACACGGCAGCAAGAACTTCACGCTACGCATCGACGAGCTCGTCAAGGGCCTGCCCGCCCAGCTCGACGCGACCCAGCACGACTGGATCGACATCCTCGGCCACCTGTTCGCGATCGACATGGCCTGCGCCCGCGGCGAGGGCGACATCGACTGGAGCCGCTCGATCGAGGCATGGATGCCCGTCCGCGACCCAGCCTTCTGGCAGGGCCACCGGGTCGAGCTGGAAGGCATCTGGACCGATCTCACCGACGACGAGCTGCGCCTGCACTTCGAGCTTGACCCGACGCCGGCGGCGGCGCCGCGCATGGGCCGGACGCCCTTCGGCGACCACGACTGTGTAGCGCTGGTGTCCGGCGGCCAGGACTCCTTCGCCGGGGTGCTCGACCTCCTCGACGCCGGGCGCAAGCCGCTGATGCTCTCCCACAGCGCAAGCGGCGCGGTGAACCACGCCCAGAACGCCGTCGAGGCGATCGTCGCTGGCATCGACCCGTCGATCGCCCGGCTCAAGCTCGGCGCGCTCAAGACGCCCGGGCGCGACTTCCCCGGCTCGGAGTCCACGCAGCGCAGCCGCACGCTGCTGTTCGTCGGGGCCGCGGCGCTCGTCGCCGCGCTGGCCGGCAGCGACGAGGTGGTGCTCAACGAGAACGGCATCATGGCCGTCCACGTGCCGTTGACGCCCGCGCGCGTCGGGTCGCTGTCGACGCACACCGCCTCGCCGCCGATCGTCGCGCGCATGGCAGCGCTGGCCAGCGCCGTCCTGGGCCGCCCCGTGGCCGTGGTCAACCGCCTCGTGCACCTGACCAAGCCCGAGGTCGTCGGGCGCGCGGTCGCTCTCGGCCACGGCGCCGACATGGTCCAGACCGTGTCGTGCTGGCAGATCGGCCGCACGCAGCGCCACTGCGGCATCTGCGCCCCCTGCTTGCTGCGCCGGATCTCCTGCGAGACCCACGGCGTGGCCGACGTCGCCTACGACCACGACGTCTTCGACGACCACACCGCGATCGACGACGACAAGGCCCGCGACAACCTGACCCACTTCATCTCGCTCGTCGAGGACCTCTCGGAGCTCGACGACGTGACGATGGAGATCGACTACCCCGAGCTCATCAACGGCGCGCCCGCAATGACGCTGCGCCAGACGATCGATCTGCACCGCCGGTGGGCCGGCGAGGCGTCGGCCGTCCTCTTCTCCCACCCTGTCCCGGCGGGCCTGCGATGACGCGCGTCACCTTCGGCATGTACCGCAAGGGCGTGCGCGAGCCGGGCACGACGATGTCGAGCGCGGCGGCGGCCAACGCCGGCTTTCAGCCCCCGACGCCCACGCCCATTGCGCAGTCGGCCATCGTGCGCCACCACCGCGAGTCGCCCGCCGCCGCGCGCGCCCAGCTGCACCGGTCGTTCCGTAACAGCGACTACTGGGGCCCCAACGGGACGCCGCAGACCCGCGGCTGGGCGCGCGTGATCCGCGAGCTCTACGACGTCTACGACGGGCTCACCCAAGGTGATCCTCGGATCGCGTTCGCCTACGGCGTCGAGCGCGACATCCCACTCGGCGTCGACGTGCTCGGCGTGCGCGCCGATGTGGTGCTTCTCGACGCAGCGGGTTACGTGCCGCGTCTCGTGCTGTGGGACAAAAACGACCTGACGTACGGTCGAGCCATCGAGTACGGCGCACCCGTATGGCGCGCGATGGAGGACGAGCTCGGCGACGGCCGCGTCGCCGCCGTCGAGGTGTGGGCGTTGCGCGGCCCCACGCAGATCACCGTCACCCCGGCGCAGGCAAACGTCGCGATGGGCCAGGTCGCCCGCACCGTCCATCGGCTCGCGCAGTGACCCGGCTCAACCCCCGACGTCTTCGCATCCGGCCACGCACCCGACCGCTAGGCCGTGTTGATCGCCCCCGCACGCGGCGGAGCGACAGCGCGCATGTTGGACCACACCTGCGCTGCGGCCTCGTCTACATCACATCCCCAGAACTCGGCGATGCGCTGCACCAGCGCCGGGATGTCGACCGGACTCAGCCGTTGACGCCCCACCCGCGCGAACGGCCCGTCGCTCTCGGTCAGAACCCTGTCGCGCGGCAACGCCCTCAGCAACCGCAGGCCCTTCTGAGTCGCGAGCATCGACGCGTTGACCGAGAAGTACAGGCCTTGCTCGAGCGCGCCATCAACCTGGCTGAGCGCCCCGGAGTACCAGTGCAACACACCCCGCGCCCGCGCAGCGCCGAGCGCCTCGACGACCTCGGCCTCCGCTCCTCGCGAATGCACGCTGAGCAGGGCGCGACCGTTGCGCGCGGCGTCGAGAACGCGTGCGAACACCCGTCGCTGGGCCGGCAGTGACGCCCGCCCGTCGCGCGAGCCGTCGAGCCCAACTTCGCCTAGGTAGCTGACAGTCCCCGCCAGCACAGCGAAGCGATCCAGCTCCCCCTTGCCGAGCTGCTCGGCGCGGAGCGGATGGGCTCCGAGGGCCAGGCGCACACGGCGCCGGCCGCCCAAGACCGGCAGCCACGCCTCGTAGTCGGCGGGCGACTCGGTCATCGCCAAGCACATGACACCGGCGCGGTCTGCGGCGGCTGCGGCGTCCTCGGCCGGAAGGAACCGGTTCAGATGCACGTGCGCATCGACGAACACGGCGCAACGCTACCGCCGCCTCGGCCTGCGCGACGACCGCCCGACCGCCGTGCGACCGATCCGTCGTGTACGACCGCGACGATGAACCCGCCCATGTCCCCTTCACCGCCCACCTTCAGCGCCGCCCAGCTCACGCGGCTCGCGCACCTGCTCGACGGGCCGGTCGGCAGCGAACTGCGCCGAGACCTCGCGTCTCTCCAGCTACCGATCGGCACCGAGGGCACGAAGTGGCGCATGCTGCGAGAGTCGTTTGATCTCGCCCAACGCCGAGACGGCCACGGCGGCTCGGTTCTGCGCTTCGTCCGCGAGGCGCTGGACCCCGCACACGAGCTCGGGGAAGGCGGGCTGGCCGACCTCCGCGGCGACGTCAACGAGATCCTGCTGCTCAGCGGCATCGAGTTGCGTGCCGACGGCACCATCCTCACCGGCCGGACCGCGCGCACGGCCGACGACGCCCGCGCTCGCGCCGACGCGCTGCGGACGAAGCTCACGGCCCGCCGCGTCCATCCAGACGTTCTGCGCTATTGCCGGGCCGAGCTCGTGCAGCGCAACTACTTCCATGCCGTCCTTGAGGCGTCCAAGAGCGTGTCGGCCAAGATCCGGACGATGACGGGCCTGACCAGCGACGGCGCGCAGCTCGTCGACGAAGCGTTCACGCTCAAGCAGAACATGCCTCCACTGGCGTTCAACAGCCTTCAGACGGTCTCCGAGCGCAGCGCCCACAGCGGCTACGCGCACTTCGCCCGTGGTGTCGTCGGGGCGTTTCGCAACCCCACCGCCCACGACCCGAAGGTGGAGTTCGCGCTCACCGAGGACGACGCCCTGGACATGCTGGCGACCATCTCGATGGTCCATCGTCGACTCGATCAGGCGACGGTGACGCCAGCTGCACCGATCTACGCCCAGAGTCGTCTCGCTGGCAGCTGACGTGTGTCGCCTACATGTAGTAGGCGTAGAGGTGCGGCCGGCGCGACGTTATCGGGGACGTGGCGCAGGAACTCGTCGCCTCGCCACGCGGTCACGCTTGCGGGCGTCTGCTGCTTTCGCGTGGAGGCGACACCGCACCCAATCTCAGCAGGCGGCCAGGCAACGACTACGCCGTCACCGCACGGCTATCTGCAGAGATTGGTCCGCAAATTGGTCCGCAAGCCTCCCGCTACAACCGCCTCAGCCCACGAAAAAGGCCCGCATTTGCGGGCCTTTCTTGTCGATCGGGGAGACAGGATTTGAACCTGCGACCGCCCGGCCCCCAGCCGGGTGCGCTACCAGACTGCGCCACTCCCCGTGGCTTGTGACTCTTGGGTTTCAGCGTCAAGCGGGCGACGGGACTCGAACCCGCTCCTAGAGCTTGGAAGGCTCCCGTGCAGCCGTTGACACCTCGCCCGCCAGCCTTCCGCGATTGTACTCGGGTTTCGCGCTCAGCTGCCGGGTGCGGCCTTGCGGGCCTCGGTGGGGAGGGCTCCGGCGTCGTCGATCAGCGCCGTGGGGGGCCAGGCGCCCCACCAGTTGTCGGCGGCTCCGTCGAGGGTCACGACGGTCCCGGTCAGCGACGCGCCCAGCGGCGAGGCGAGCATCCCGACCAGC
>JAQGMU010000227.1 GCA_028292195.1 Ramlibacter sp.
CGCGATGCGCGCTACAGCCTGCTGCGTGGCTACTTCCACGGCGCCGACGACGACACCGTGGAGGAACGCGAGCGGGAGCGGCTGTCGACAGTCACGCTGCCGGGCGATGCCCGCGCCGTGGGAAAGCCGCTGTCGCAGTTCTCGCTGAACGCGCTCGGCGTGCGTGTCGCGAGCCTGCGGCGTGCGAACGGGCAGGCTGTGCCACTGGACGGGCAGCCGTTGCTGGCCGATGGCGATGCGCTGGTGCTCTCGGGTGTGCCCGAGTCGCTCGCGCTCGCCGAAGAACAACTGCTGCGCGGTTGAAGGAGCTGCCATGGACCAACACCAGAGCGTCAACGAGTACCTGCGCGGCCACATCCGCACCGTGCCTGACTGGCCCGCGCCCGGCGTGCAGTTCCGCGACATCACGCCGCTGCTGCAGAACCCGAAGGTGTTCCGGGTGCTGATCGATTCCTTCGTGCACCGCTACATGGACCGGCGGCCCGATGTCGTCGCAGGACTTGATGCGCGCGGCTTCATCCTGGGCGCGGTCATCGCATACGAGTTGAACGTCGGCTTCGTGCCGATCCGCAAGAAGGGCAAGCTGCCCTTCACCACGGTCGAAGAAACCTACGAGCTGGAATACGGAAGTGCGACCGTGGAACTGCACACCGACGCCGTGCAGCCCGGCCAGCGCGTGCTGCTGGTGGACGACCTGATCGCGACCGGGGGCACCATGATGGCCGGCAAGAAGCTGCTGGAGAAACTGGGCGCGACGGTGATCGAGGGCGTCGCGATCGTCGACCTGCCGGAACTGGGTGGATCGGTGCGGCTACGCGAGGGCGGGTTGGAGGTTTTTACCTTCGTGCATTTCGGCGGGCACTGACCGGGTCCACGAACCGACCCCACCGACGCCAGCTACCGCAATTCGCCGTACTGCGTGCCGCTCAAATGCGCGTCATCGCTGGCCGCCATCTCCGTGTCCTCGAACCCGGTCAGCAGCGTATAGCTTTGCTCCGCTACCGGCGGGTGCCTGACCGCCGCAGTGGCCAACGCCTTCTCGCCTTTCAAGCTGGAGGCCAGCGCCCGCTTGAAGGCAATCACTTCTTCCGGATGCAGGGCTTCGATGCCAGTGGACGGGCCAGGCGCCGGGTGCAGTTCGGCCGGGCGCGAGATATGTTCCGCCAGCGGCACCGGGCCGGACTCCAGCGGCGCCGGCCGCGAGGCAGCGGGCCGCGGAGCGCGGGCTTGCGCCTGCGGATGCGGATGTGCTTGCTGGTGCTGCTGCGAGGCCGCCGCGCGCGGCGCCGGGTCGCCGACGGCGACGTGGTCGTTCAGGCGCCAGTACACCGCCGTCACCAGGATGTCGTAGCGCGACTTGGCCGACTGCGCGACCATCGCCTCGATCTCCGCCAGCCGCGCGGTGTCGCTGTTCGCGCCCTGCGCCAGGTCGACCATCACCAGGAACTGGCGGCCGCGCGCATCGAGCGACAGCACCTTGAACTTGTAGGTGGACGACAGCACGCCGGCGCGCACCATGGCTTCGCGCACCACCGCGTACAGCAGTTCGCGCCGCGCCATGCGTTCCTGCTTGCGGTTGGCGGGCTGCGCCGTGCCGGCCTGGCGGGCCGCGTTGAAGGGGCGGGTGGAGTCCATGCGGGAGAGGCCCGAGCTCGGCATCACGGACGCCTGCGCATCGTGCTTCTTCTTGGACGCGAACCAGTCAAACAACGACATCTTGGCCTTTCGAGCGGCTGGATTCTTGCAGCAGGAGTGCCGCTGTTCCAGTGTAGGGAGCGGATGCGCGCGTGCCGTGGGCTTTTGTCACGAAGGACCTCGCGCTCGTGCGCGCAAGGTGCAGTAGTTGCGTTCAGGTGACGGCAACGCGTTTCGGTTTGTTGGTCAGCCGGCGCGACACCAGCGAGCCGAGCGCCATCGCGATCTCCAGCGCCATCGCCGGCTGCCGGTTGGTGAGCTCGGTGAAGCGGATCGGCGTGAGCGACCAGATCTTGCACAGGCTCGCCGCCTGCACGGTGGCGCTGCGCGGGTTGCGGCTGAAGAACGCGCCTTCACCGACGGCGGAACCGGCTTCCACCGTCGCCAGGCGCAGGCGGCCCTTGTC
The DNA here is from genome assembly GCA_028292195.1 of Ramlibacter sp. GTDB lineage: Bacteria > Pseudomonadota > Gammaproteobacteria > Burkholderiales > Burkholderiaceae_C > Ramlibacter. Next base: position 2,102 of record JAQGMU010000227.1, read on the forward strand.
GTCCTCGTAGTGCACGGTCAGCGTGCCCGACTCGAGCAAGTAGACGGTGCGGTCGCTCGCGTTCTGCTGCACCAGCACCTGGCCTTGCTGCAGCGCGAAGGGCTGCAGGTAGGTGCCGAGCAGCTCCCACTGCTTGGCCGTCAGCTGCGGGTGGAACGCGTCCATCGACTGGTTGTGCGCGCCCGCGTGCACGAGGCCCTGGATGTCGAAGTGAATGGGGGTGCGAAGGGCTGCGTTCATGCGGCCGAACAGTACGTCCCCGCGCGTGACCGCACAAGGGTTTGTTAGCGATCGATTACACGAGATACCGCGCAGCCGTTCGATGTAACGCCTGGGCGGACCAGCGGTCGGCCGGCGCGGACTAGCGGTTGCTACTTGCCGATGCAGAAGCGGCTGAAGATCACGCCCAGCAAGTCATCGGCGCTGAACTCGCCGGTGATTTCGTTCAGCGCGTTCTGCGCGAGGCGCAGTTCCTCGGCCAGCAGGTCGAGCGCCTGCGCCTTGCGCGCCAGCTGGCCGGCGGCTTCCATCAGGTGGGCGTCGACGCGCCGCAGCGCATGCAGGTGACGTTCGCGGGCGATGAAGATGCCTTCGGGGGCGGCCTGGTAGCCGGCGATTTCCAGCAGCTGTTTCCTGAGTGCGTCCAGTCCCTCGCCGGTCTTCGCCGACACCCTCGTCAGTGCCGCGGAGGCGGGAATGAGGTCCAGTTTGTTCCACACGTCGATGACCGGCACGCCCTCCGGCAGCTTCGCCGCGATCGCGGCGTCGGCCGCCTGGTACTCCGCTTGACCGCCCCGCGTCAGGTCGTGCAGGAACACCACCGCATCGGCCTTCTCGATCTGCCCCCACGCGCGTTCGATCCCGATCTGCTCCACCTGGTCCGCGCCTTCGCGCAACCCCGCGGTGTCCACCACGTGCAGCGGCACGCCTTCGATCTGGATCGTCTGCCGCACCACGTCGCGCGTGGTGCCGGGGATCGGCGTCACGATCGCCAGCTCCGCGCCCGCCAGCGCGTTCAGCAGCGAGCTCTTGCCGGCGTTCGGTTGGCCGGCAATCACCACGTGCAGGCCCTCGCGCAGCAGCGCGCCCTGGCGCGCGCGCTGCATCACCTCACCCAGCCTGGATTGCAGCCGATCGAGCTGCCCCTGCGCATCGGCCTTCTGCAGGAAATCGATTTCCTCCTCGGGGAAATCGAGCGTGGCTTCCACCAGCATGCGCAACTGGATCAGCGCGTCGCGCAGCACGTGGATCTCGCGCGAGAACTCGCCGGCCAGCGAACGGGTGGCGCTGCGGGCGGCGGCCTCGGTGCTGGCGTCGATCAGGTCGGCGATGGCCTCGGCCTGCGCCAGGTCCAGCTTGCCATTGAGGAAGGCACGCTGCGTGAACTCGCCGGGCTCGGCCACGCGCATCGCCATGCCGGCGCCGGCTTCCAGGCAGCGCGCCAGCAGCAGCTGCAGCACCACGGTGCCGCCGTGGGCCTGCAGCTCCAGCACGTCTTCGCCGGTGTAGGAGTTGGGCGCCGGGAAGTGGATCGCCAGGCCCTGGTCGAGCGTGCTGCCGTCGGCGGCGCGAAAGGGCAGGTAGGTCGCCTCGCGCGGCTTCAGCGGGCGGCCGCAGATCGCGTCGATGATGGCTTGCACCGACTTCGCCGACACGCGCACGATGCCCACCGCGCCGCGGCCGGGGGCGGTGGCGATGGCGGCGATGGGTTGGTCGAGGCGGGCGAGCATGGGGGGATTGTTAAAGAGAAAAGCGGCCCGCGGGCCGCTTTTCATTGGTGGGGTCGCTGCGCGAACCCACCCTACGCGCCGGATTTACCGTACTTCGGCAAGTTGAATTCCGGCGGCACGCCCATGCGCACGTTGTTCAGCCATTGCTGCGCGATCGACAGGAT